>NZ_JANFYN010000019.1 GCF_024460475.1 Holdemanella sp. MSK.7.32
AAAATATACAAAAAAAGACAATTTCATTTCGAAAATTGCCTATATACAATAAAAAGCCTATGTCCTTACGAAAAGGTATAGGCTTTTGTCAACAATCTGAAGAATGAAATGTAACTTTTCATTCTTTATTGCACTCTCGTTTTCATACGATCTGGATGCAGACTATACTGAATCGCAATATCTTTTGTGATTTTACCTTGTTGATACAAGTCATAGATCGCATCATCCATCATAACCATACCGTTCTGTCGATTCGAAATCATTGTATTCTCAATCTGATGAATCTTATTCTCACGAATCTGCGAACGAATTGCAGGATTGACCAGCATAATTTCAAACACAGGAATCAATTCTCCATCTTTTCCTGGGATTAATTGCTCACTAATGATAGCCTCTAAAATCATGGATAATTGCGAACGCACTTGATCTTGATGACCTTGAAACATATCAATAATACGATCAATTGTATTTACAGCTCCTACAGTATGTAACGTAGATAGAATTAAATGTCCGGTTTCAGCCGCGGAAAGAGCTGTAGAAACTGTTTCTTCATCACGCATTTCACCCAATAAAATAACTTCAGGTGCCTCACGCAATGCTGATTTTAATGCATTTAAATAACTTGCCGTATCATGATATACCTCTCGTTGGGATACAATTGACTTTTTATGCGAATGCAAGAATTCGATTGGATCTTCAATCGTAATAATATGACAGCTTCTTGTTTCATTCATACGATCTATTAAACAAGCTAACGTCGTACTTTTACCACTCCCTGCAGGACCACTCACTAAGATAATCCCTTTTCTTCGATCTGAAAGATTTAAGACAGATTCTGGAATATTTAAATCTTCTGGATTTGGCAGATCAAAATTAACCACACGCAATACAGCTGCTTCTGAGTTCCTTTGACGATATACATTCACACGGAAACGACCAACCTGGGATAAAGAAAAAGAAAAATCATCTTCTCCATTTGCCACAAAATTTTCATATGAACAATAGGGGGCAAAACCATACAACTGTTGAACAATATCCTTTGTATCATTTGGCATCATTTTCTCTTGCGTAACCTTAACTAGCTGTTGTCCGACCTTAAACATACATGGACTTCCAGCCACAAAGAAAATATCTGAAGCATTCTGGTCTATAGCTTTTTTTAAAATTTCAACAACTTCCATTTTATTCCCCTTTCACAATCGTTTTAAAGATAACGATTTTGCCATCTTTTACTTTTACTTTTAAATATGTGTCACCCTTTACATGAACTAAAAAATCCGTGTGATTTTCATCTATTAATTTATGTGCTTTGATTTCAGCTTCATAGTACGCCTTTTTAAACGCATAACTACGATTGGTCTGTTCATGGATTTGGTATACCTTATTTGATGAAAACAACGCTAATACACACATGCAGACAACGACAAATATGCTTAGCATTGTAACTACACCTAATCCTATTCTTGATTGTTTCATTAGTGATTCTCCTCTTGATAATATTTATAATCCAACACTTTCTTTTCCTTTACATAAATACGAATACAATATTCATTCCTATTTACATTTGAAATCTTAACATCATATATATTATCATGCATCTCTTGCGAATACTCACCCACACTAGCACTCGTTTCAATTTTATTTTGCGCTATAACCATGGCATCTTGACGATACGTGTCCGTTTGCGAAATTTGCACCATCTTCGCATAGATTTCAATCAAAATCGTAGAAGTAATCAAAAAGAAGAATAACACAAACAATAATTCTAAAAAGAATGAAAATGGCTTCTTTGTCATGATGCCACCTCACTTCTTATATTTACATAAAAAGTAACACCATTGATCTTACATGAGATAGTATTTACATCTTGTTCTACATCAAAATCATGACAAGTCATTAACGGTTGTCCCATCGTTAAATCCGGTTCCATATCCTTAACAACGCAAAGTTCCATCAAACTCGTTCCTGATTTATACAAATATGTATCGCTTTTCGCATCCGAAAGCTTGATCACCTTTTGATCATTCACAACAAGAACACACACTCCATCTTCGGCATCATAACTATGAATCTTATTCGTGACATAAGAAACAGGAGTAGATGTTTCAAAATCATGTTTTGTGCGTCTTTGAAGCATCGTATAATCTTCGATTTGAATATTCAGCAACATAAAACAACACACCACAAACAAGAACAATAAAGAAAGAGAAAAGAAAACACCTGCATTTTTCATCATTCAGTCCCCTTTCTATACACATAAATATTTGGGTATACATTGTCCCCTTGCCAGTCATATGTTATAAAATAACTATTTTTATCATAAGTAAAACCATAGTTTTTCCTTAAATATTGAACACTTTCAGGATAACGACCCTCCACACTGTAACAAGTAATCAATGCCGTATCCAAACTGTTCTTTACACGATCTATATCTAAATTCTCTGTACTCTTATTGATATTTGAAAAGCCAAACAATATCAATATTAAAAACAAGACAAAGAACAATATGTTCTTTATTTTCATATGGCTACCCCAACGTCTGCAATACATTCATCAAAGGAAGCATAATTGAAATCAAAACAAATCCTACCAATAATGATAGACCCGCTATCATAGTTGGTTCTAAACGATTTAAAAAACTTGAAAGCATTCTCTCTAGATCATCTTTGTAGTGTTTCGATAACGTCTTTAACACTTCATCCTGATGACCACTTTCATCAGCTGCCATCAATAAAGCGCCATAACCTTGATCATATACACCTTCATTTACTAGAGCTTTTGAAAGACTCTCACCTTCTAACATACGTTCTTTCACATGAACAACCTTATCTTTTAAAAGAGGATGATCAATCGATTGCAAGATAACATCCACCGCATCAATCAAAGAATATCCACTCGATACAAACAAAGAAAGAATATATGTGAATTTTGTCATTTCAGTTTGATAGTTCAATTTTGAAAAGAAAGGTAATTTTGTAGCCCAAGCCTTATTCGAACTCTTTTTATATAAAATATATAAAATGACACCACAAACAAGAATTACCAATAAAATAAAGAAACCAATATAGCTTAGAATTCGAGCTGTATTCATTAGTGATAATGACATCGACATTTGTCTTAAAATATTTTCAAAGATAGGAAACACTTTAAATATCAATGCCGCCACAATCACAAACATCATTAATATCAACACAAAAGGGTATGTGATCGCATCTTGAATTTGATAATTCAATTTTTTTTGTCTTTCATAATAGACACTTAATTCTTTAAGAACCACATCTAGATTCCCGATACTTTGCCCTACAACAATCATTTGAATCATATATTCATCAAAATCATTCGACTGTTTTAGTGCATCCACAAAAGAAGTCCCATTCTGCATGATATCCATCAGTTTTTTTGCACAGCTACTTACTCCCGCATCAAAACCAGCCAACATCTTTAATCCTTCTTCAATTTGTAGTCCATTCGATATAGCTAAAGCCAATTCACTAGTAAAAATAAATTTTTCTTTGTTCGATAACATACATACGCCTCCTAATAGTGATACACTTCATCATATTTTCCCTCATAATCCGAGTTTTTCGAATCCGAAAAAGTAGGATCTACAAGGTTCCATTTTTCTTTCTTAAAATAGATTTTAGGATTGATCCAACCCTTATCCTTCAAATAAATTTCAACCCAGGCATGATATTCAATATCGGTCCAGCCTACAATAACTTTAGCAGGAATCCCCTGAATCCTGCATAAAGCAGCTAGACTTGCCGCATAGTCGAAACATATTCCTTTATGACTTTTTAAAGAACCATCGATATCTGGCAAGACAAATGTCTCACTGACATCTTTAGCCTTTTGATCATCATAATCCAATGTATCCACTACATACTTAAATAAATGTGCGATTCGAGTTAAGTCATCTCGATCTTCTTTTACAAGCTCAAAAGACTTTTTGTATACATATGAATCGTTTGTATAATTCACAATCTGGTTTGGATATAAATAAGGAGCAAGATCATTGGTCAAATTGACTTCCATGGAAGTAGAAGCACATATCGCATATCTTGTTCCTTCAATTTGTTGCAAAATTTTTATTGTATAAGTTCCATTCTCCATATTTACAGGGAATGTAGTAAAATCGGTCGTCTTTAAATCATAATTATATTTTTTATCATCTTTTTGTATCTGCAGCTTAATCCCGGTCACTTCCTGAAGCAATCTTGCACAAATATACCCATCATCTTTGTGAGTAAAATCTACAAGAGCCAGATTTCCATCACTTAAAACATCCGTCTGCTCATAACTTGGCCATAAAACCTGCTCTTCTGTTTGCGAAGGACTCTCTTTGCACTCTGTAGGATATTTTTTTGAATCTTGACATCCACACAAAAGTGTCAATACCATCAAGATACAAATAACTTCACTTATAATCTTATTCTTTTTCATACTGATTTAATAATACACCTATTTTGTTTCAATTAAATCATTAAATGCAGATATTGAAAGAGGACGACCATAGAAATATCCTTGTCCTACATCTGCGCCTAAGTTTTTAATAAATAGATCATCCTGCTTAGATTCAACACCTTCGACGACTACTAGAATTTGTGATTTTTTCGCGATATCAATAATGGATTCCAAAATCCATTTAGTTCTTTGATTATCAACCTCTGATTTTGTATGTAAGAAGATACGATCAATTTTCAACTCATCGATCTGTAATTTTGATAAAACATTCAAAGAAGAATATCCACTGCCAAAATCATCTAAAGAAACAGAAAAGCCTAATTTTTTTACTTCTGTTAAGATCGAATTAAACATATCAATATCTTCAATAACCGTACTCTCTAATACTTCTAACGTAATGTAAGATCCCGATACATTATATTCTTCTAATAAAGATTTTAATTCCGAAATATAATTTTCATGATAAAAAACAATTTTGGATTGATTCACTGAAATATTAACAGGATTCATTCCCATATCTATCCATTTACGAATTTGCTGTATCGCCTTTTTCAACATATAAAAATCAAGTTTTGAACAAAAACGATTCTTTTCAAATATATCTACAAAACTAGATGGAGGTAAATACGTTCCATCCTCTAAGCGCCAACGAACAAGTGCCTCTGCTGCGATTACAGAATTTGTTTGTAGATCTATTTTAGGTTGTAATACCATTTCAAAACATTGTGAATCCAGTGCTTGCTGCATATTTGATTCAATAAAGTTTTCAAATTCTTTTTTCTTATGTACTTCTTCATCAAAGAAACAAATATTCTCAGAAGAGGCTTCTTTTGATTGAGCTAACGCAAACATCACATTTGTGAGCATCTGCTCAAAAGTATATTTCTCCTGATCTTCTATATTACTTGCGACACCACAACAGAATTCATATTCATAACGAAAATCTTTTGTATTCTGGCGAATTTTCGTAAACATATCATAAATTCGTCTAGCCACCTCGTCTTCATTTGTATCATTCAACAATAAATAGAAAACATCGGCACTGTCTCGACAAATGATTTCATCTTTTTTAAGCATAGGCTGAATACATGTAACAACACGACATAAAAAATCATCCGATTTATCTCGTCCTAAAATTTCATTCATAAACTTAAAACGACGCATATTCAAAGACACCAAGGAATAGTTTACATTGCGCTGAGCATACATACTGACTAATTTTGTGAATCGAGTAAAAGATACAGCACCTGTTAATTGATCTTTATAGGCTAAATTTTCCATTTCCTTATTATTTTTTACCATCATCATATAGGCAATCCACAATAAGATCATGACAACAACCACAAAAACCATCAACACATAATTGTTTGCTCGTGACATAACATACAATGGATTGTTCAATGATTTTGCGGAATTCACATAACATAAGTACCAACCATCGAATCCCATCTCTTTGACAACAATTCCATGTTCTTCGCCATTAACTCCGATTAAACCATTGATACGTTCAGATAAATCGATACCTTTTAAAACAGCCAATACATCCTTTGATTCTTTATCCTTTTGAATCCCATAAAAATCTTTCAAATCCGTGATATAAAGATTCCCTCCATAAATGGACTTTCTCATTAGATTCGCATATGGCTTTAAACTGCTAATCGCACTTAACACACCTGTCACATTTTTAGAACTATCATATACAGGTACAATATATGTGATCACAAACTCTTTTGTGATCACATTACGTTTTCGTATAAATGCACTTTGCTTACCCAAAAAAGCAGAATCCACCTTACTCTTATACACTTTTGATAAGTCATTATATTCAACATGTGTAGATGAATTCGTAAAATGTATATCTCGTTGTGAATCAATATATAAAACTGAAGTAAAGGCATTTTCTTTTTTCATTTCTGCCAACGAAGAATCTATATCTGTATTATTTGATAGACTCTTTGCCCAAGTATTCAACAAAACAAAATCTGTGTGTTTTTGTGAAGAAATACGTTGTTTACATAAATCAATTTCCTGATTCATCGTTGTATATGTCGCATGATTTAAACTATCATCTCCATGGTCAATGAAAAGGAATGCCATAACAAGTATTGAAAGTACCATCATGACAGAGATGATCAATAATTTATGTATCCTTTTCTGCAACATGTTTATATCCATATACAACCAACATCTTTCCTTATTACTAATTATTTCTATCTAATTCTGCCTTATGAACAGAATAATTCATTCGATAATTCTTCTTTCTAAAAATACTATAGAACTTATTTGAAATACGCTGAATAATCAAGTGCGCATTCTCTTCGGTTTGACAATCCACTAGAAGCAGTAGTTGCGTTTCACTTGTACGAGTAAACAAGTCATTGCTTCTTAAACAAGAACCTACCAATCGTTTTACACGATCAAAATCTAAACCAATCTTTTCATAATCCAAAGTACCATCTGAGAACTGCAACATAATCAAATAATAATTTTGTTCATTACGAATAGACATTTTTAACAACAACTCATAGAAATACTTGAAAATTTCATACGAACAGAAGAAGCCTTGGTTTTGTTGATCACGACTTGAAAGCTCACGCATGATTGTTTCCATATCTTTACTTTCTTCCTTGGCATGATCAGCAATAATGATATCGTACAATTGTTTAAAGCGTTTCGATAAACCCGTACCTAATTCAGATAAGAAAATATCATTCAATTCATCATAATACTTCAACGCTTCACGATAATTACGTGTAGCCACTAAGCCTTTCATATAATAGTAATGTAAACCTTCATTAAATGGTTCAATTAAAACCGCCTGATAATTCATAAGCATCATCTCATCATAGCGTTTTTGCGTATATAAGTAACAAGATGTGCGCATCATCGTTTTCACATACATTTGTCTAAAGATCTCTTGTTTCTGTAAAATCCAGTGCAATTGGCTTGGTGAAGCATAGAAACGACCTTGGTATAATCTGAAAATCTTTCTAGCCGTCTTGAACTCTTTTTCGTCTAAAAGTTCCGAACCATCGTTGATTTGGTTATACGCCTTTTCCAATTCAACAAAATCAATATTCCAATCTAAATTTGGATTTAAAATATACCCTTTTCTTGTCGTTACAATAACCTCTTTGTCTTTGAAAAATTCAATTTCATTCAATTCAGCACGCAATCTAAAAATCGAGAACTTTAATGCACTAGATGGATTCTTACTTTCTGGCCAAAGAATATCAATCAGTTCATCTTTTTGAACTGGTTTTTCACTGTGAAACAATAAGACCTGTAATAAATTCACTAGCTGCTTTCCAAATAATTCGACAATATTAACGGTTACATTATCATTTGTGATTTCCAACCCTCCAAATGTTTTTACATAATAAGTATCACTCATGTTGATCCTCCTCTCAAAAAGATTATATAGTATCTAACCTAGTTTTATTTTACAATAAATCGGCCAAACAAAAAAGCAGAGAATCACAAAAATTCTCTGCAAATGGTTATTTTAAAGTATATTCAACATGTTGATAGTGAATTCCATTCTCTTCTATGTCGGAAAGTATTGTTTTTGTATACAAAGACTTGTCAAATTCAGGAAAATAAACCTCAGCATCCGCTTGCGCATCAATCTCAGTTAACACTAGCTTATCTGCATAAGCTAACATCTCACTATAAATCATGCCTCCACCAATACAATAGATTTCCTCATCTACATCTTTATATCGCTTCAAAAATTCTTCAACACTCGAACACATTTCGACGCCTTCACCCAAATCTGAACACGAACGCGAAATCACAACATGATGACGTTTAGGTAACATACCTGGAAGACTTTCAAATGTTTTTCTTCCCATCACAATTGTATGTCCCGAAGTCTGCTTACGAAAAAACTTCAAATCCTGAGGCAAATGCCAAATCATATCATTGTTTTTTCCTAATTCACGATTTTTACCAATCGCCGCAATCAATGTTAATTTCATAATTCTCCTATTGTGCTAAAGGGAAACTAATTTTTCCCATATGCTCATAGCCAATCAGCTTCACATCATTCTTTGGATCAAATGCATAGAAATCTTGAATATCTGGATTCAACCACAACTTAGGTGCTGGTAATGAGCCTTTTGTTTCATAACGATTTAATTGTTCTTTAATTCCCTCAATTTGGTTCACATAAATATGTGCATCTTTGATTGACCAATCAATCGTACCTGGCTCAAGTCCAGTAACCTTGGCAACCATCATCAATAAAACTGCATATTGCGTTACATTAAATGGCAAACCTAATGGAACATCACAACTTCTTTGGTGTACCCAAATATTTAACTTTCCATCCGTCACATCCCATTCTGAACTCCATACACAACTAGGAAGTACAGCTGTATCTAATTCGCTATCCTGCCATAATGAGATCACACGTCTACGATCTTCCTTATCGTTTTTTAATGAATTCAACAATTTATTCATCAAATCATATTTTTTTACAATAAATCCATAAGCCGTACCAATGGTATGAGCAAAACTTGGATCAAAATGTTTTAATACTTTTCCCGTATTCTCATCAATCCAGTCGCCATCTTCATTAATTTCCCATTTGTCCCAAATGTGAACATTTCTTTCTTGAAGCCATCTAACATCATTACTTTGAGCCTGATAGATCCAAAGCATTTCTGTAACAGCTTGACGAATAAATAACTGTTTTGTCGTCAAAATAGGAAATTCTTTAGATAGATCTAAATGAAAATGTGCACTTGGAACTTTAATCGTATCAATGCCAGTACGATTATGTACTTGAACTCCATTTTCTAAAATATCTTTACATAATCCGCAATATACATCATCAAAGTATGACATCCATTTCCTCCTTAAAAACATTCTCCTCAATAAAACGACCCACTGCACTTTCATCATTTGTATAAGGACTTACAAATGCACTGCATTCTTTAACATCCTGTGAGCCATTTTTCATACATACACCCATGCCGACTTTTTCAAGCATTTCCCTATCATTTTGTTCATCCCCAAAAGCCACACAGTTTTCAAGTTTGACACCAAAATGCTTAGCTACCTTTTCAATCCCATATCCTTTGTTGATTCTAGGATCTACATATTCGAATAAGTTATCTGCTGTTAAGAAACCAACACAAGCCTCATTTTTATATTGTTTAGCACGTTCTAATACAATCGGCATATACTCTTTATCACAATGTATAATCAGTTTGTTGCATGTATTATTTTCTAGATATGGTTCAAGATCAATTTCAATTTCTGTTTCACCAAAAATTCGTGCATGTTCCTGCGTTTCAATACTTGTATGATTTGTATAACGTGTGGCACCTTCCAAAATCCAAAAATCAACGTCTAAATCTTCAAAAAAATGAATCACATCTAAAACGACTTCACCATCAAGAACATGATACTCTTCTTTGGTACGTTGTCTTAAATCATATACAACGCCACCATTCATTCCCATGATAAAACTAACACTATCTTCAATTTTCCATTTTTTCAACATAGCACGAACCGTCTCTACTGGACGTCCAGATGCGATGCCAAATAAAATTCCGTGATTTTTCAATTTTGATACTGCTTCACGATTTAAATCTGATACCTGCTTTTTTGAATTCAAAAATGTACCATCTAAATCCGTCGCAATCAAAGTTACTGGTTCCATAAATTATCCTTCGTATGTTAAGAATGCTGCATATCCTTTTTTTGCTTCATAGATATCAGCTTTACTTGCCAATTCAAAAGGCGCATGCATATTATGTAAAGCTACACCACAGTCAATGACTTGCATTCCATAATTAGCCAAAATATAAGCGATTGTTCCTCCACCGCCTTGGTCTACTTTTCCAAGTTCACTGGTTTGCCAAGCTACATTGTGATCATCCATAATACGACGAATCAATGCGATATATTCTGCATTCGCATCGTTACATCCACTCTTTCCACGAGCTCCTGTATATTTATTGAATACGATACCTTTACCAAATTCAGCTTGATTTCTTGGACTTGATGCTGAAGCGTAAATTGGATCATGTGCAGCACTTACATCACTTGATAACATAATTGAATTCATCATTGCACGTTTCACGCTTAATGCAGAATAATCACCCATACAATCCATAACTTCTGCAACAAAGTTTTCAAAGAACATAGAGTGCATACCTGTAGCACCTTGAGATCCGACTTCTTCTTTATCAACTAACAAACAAACAGCTGTACGTTTTACATTTTCTGCTTCTAATTGAGCCATCAAACTTGTATACGCACAAATACGATCATCATGTCCATAACCTAATATCATACTTGAATCGAATCCACAGCTTCTAGCACGTCCTGCAGGAACAACCTCTAATTCAGCAGAAACGAAGTCTTCTTCTTCAAAGCCATAAGTTGATTTTAAAATTTTGGCAACATTGGCCTTTACTGCATCTTTCTCTTCATTTTCTAAAGGAATAGATCCAACAGTTACATTTAAATCTTCACCGGCAATCACTTCATTTGCCTTTTTCTGTAATTGATCTGCACTTAAGTGAATCAATAAATCACTAATCACAAATACTGGATCACTTTCTTTATCTCCAATCGCTACATCTACAGTTGTTCCATCTTTCAAACAAACAACACCATGAATTGCCAAAGGCAAAGTCACCCATTGATACTTTTTAACACCACCATAATAGTGTGTATCCAAATAAGCAATGTTTCCATCTTCATACAATGGATTTTGTTTAAGATCCAAACGAGGACTGTCAATATGAGCACCTAAAATGTTCATACCTTTTTCCAATGGATTTGAACCAATGTGCATTAACGCAATCGACTTGTTCATCATATTTACATACACTTTGTCCTGTGCTTTTAAAATCTCTTTATTTTCGATAACCTCTTTGATATCACGATATCCATAAGATTTTGCTAATGCGATCGCATTTTTTACACAAGCTCTTTCCGTTTTAGAATCAGATAAGAAATCAATATATCCATCACTAAATTTCATTACATCATTAAATTCTTCTTTTGAATATGTATTCCAAACTACTTCACTCATCACTCTACCTCCAATTTTTTAAATAAGCATTTTGACAATTCAATTTTTGAATCCATTGTATTCATCCATGTAATTTGTCCTTCTTCACGACTTGTATTCAACAAACCTTTTTGTTCCAACAAATCTTTTGTATGTAAAGTCGTACCCACGCTTCCTTCAATAATATGAACCTTTGGACAAAGCTTTTCCAAATATTTCGTATAAAAAGGAAAATGCGTACATCCTAATACAATGCTATCTAGATTTTTATAGTCACTAGCTGCTAAATACTCTTTCAAACAAGACTCTACGAGAGATGCATCATCAAGTTTATTGTCTTCAACCATTCTTACAAGTTCTGGACAAGGCACCTTTATAATATGATGCTCATCTTTAAATCGATTCATCAAATTCGCAAACTTCTTTTCTGACAAAGTAAGTTGGGTTGCCCATACCGCAATACGTTGATGTTCACCTCGATCGCATGCCACCTTTAATGCCGGTTCCATACCAATAATATCCACATCATACTTTTCTCTTAGAAGCTTAACACAAGCACTCGTTGCCGTATTGCACGCAATGACGATTGTCTTTACATCATGAGATATCAATTCATCACATATCGCAACGCAACGCTTTGTGATTTCTTCTTTTGTCTTTGTTCCATAAGGATTATATTTACTATCTCCCAAATAGATCAGATTTTCATTAGGAAGTAAACTATGCATCGTATGTAAAACACTAATTCCACCTAATCCCGAATCAAAAACACCTATTGGACTTTTTGAATTCATACAAAACGCTCCTTTTCCATCTTTACAATTATACAACGTATAAAGAAAACATCCAAGCCCTCAAACTTGGATGCATTAATGACTCATACGCTTTTTCATTTCGACTAATATTTCTAACAATTCTTTTTTTCCAATGCCATTATGTATCAGACTGTCCGGATGCACTCTATCATTATGAAATAATTGAATCAATGATGCTTGAAGCTCTTTAAATGACATAGATTGATATTCTTTATCTACTAGATACGCCTCATAATCTTTCATATCTACTAAATCTGTAGCATAAAAAGAAAGCACCATTTCCATCAATAATGACTGCACCTTCTCATGATCTTCTTCTAAATCTGAATTCGCCCAACAAATATCTTCGTCTGTTAAATCGCTTAATTTTTCGATGTATGTTTGAATAAACGAAGCATCATCCATTTTTTCTTTCGCAAAATAATTTGAAATCTTCATATACCCTCCAAAAAAAAGAGGTTTAAGGCTTTCATCACTTCCTTAAACCGCTTTTCGCAATATTTATATCCTCATATAAATATTACAATGAATTTTGTTTGTATCCATTATATTATTATGCTCTTCTTAACAAACAAAATTCTGTATAGATAAAACCACCACATTTTATCTATACCCTCTAATCCACTTTTCCTTCGCAGAGTTTACCACGCTCTGCATGTCCCTTTGGCAGCTCATCACACTGCCACTTAAATAATAGCACATATAAAAAGGGTAAGCAAGCTTACCCATTTGTCAGTCTATGACCTATAAAGGAAGTAGTCGGTAGTGTTTCAGTCATAGAACTTACATATATATTTTAGTCCTATTTTTTCTGTTGTAAAGCCTTCATAATTCTTTCAAAATGTAAAAATTCATCTTCATTATTCATCGCAACCAATTCATCTAGACTCACACATCTACAATCAATACTTTCACGAGTATTTAAGGTTACATCACTTAATTGGAAATCAAACTTAAAATGATAAATATCTACAAAATAATTATCATGTCTTTTTTGATCTTCATTAAAGTATGAATATACAACACGACCATTTATGACATCAAGCCCTGTTTCTTCTTTTACTTCACGCTTGATCGCATCTAAACTTGACTCTTTACTCTTAGCACCACCACCAGGCATTTCCCAGCCTCCAGCAGCCCATTTTTTATCCAACGCCCTTTGTGTAACCAAGAATTTTCCTTCTTCATTTTCTAAGATAGCCAAAACATACATCATGAATTCTCCAGGTTGAAATAAATATGTATTACGATCTACAACACGATTTAAAAACTTTCGATTTCTATCATATAAATCAACGAATTCACTCATCTACACAATCTCCATTTTCATCTCTATAAAAACAGGAATAATGTCCCGTATGACAAGCCGCACCAACTTGTTTGACCTCTAATAAAATTGTATCTTGATCGCAATCGATGCGAATTGCCTGTACATGCTGATAATGTCCACTTGTTTCGCCTTTGACCCACAAGCTTTGTCTTGAACGAGAATAATACGTTGCCAATTTTGTCTCTATTGTTTTTTTGTAAGATTCTTCATTCATATATGCCAACATCAATACTTTTTTTGTATCCACATCTTGCACAATACAAGGAATCAAGCCATTTTGTTTCTCAAAATCCAATCGCATCATATACGAACTGCCACTCCTTTCTCTTTTAAATACTTTTTCACATTTTGAACATTCGATTCTTCATAATGAAAAATACTAGCTGCTAAAGCCGCATCGCTGACTTTTAACGCATCCACAAAGTCATCCATCTTTCCACATCCACCAGACGCAATCACTGGCACTTGAACCACTTTAGATACAGCTTCATACAAGGCTAAATCAAAACCATCCTTAGTGCCATCCGCATCCATGCTCGTTAACAAGATTTCTCCAGCTCCTAAAGATACACCTTTTAAGATCCATTCAATACAATCTATACCCGTATCTTTTCTGCCACCTTCAATGTATACGTTCCAACCCGAACCATCTTTTCTTCGCTTGGCATCCACCGCAAGTACAATACATTGGTTTCCAAAACGTTTACTTGCCTCTTTAATTAAGTCCGGATTACGAATTGCAGCACTATTTAAGCTTACCTTATCGGCTCCTGCCATCAACATGTCACGAACATCTTCAATCGTTGAAATGCCTCCACCAACCGTAAAAGGAATATAGATTTCTTTTGCGACCTTCTTTACAATATCAACCATGGTTTTTCTTTTTTCTACTGTGGCACTAATATCCAAAAAAACTAATTCGTCAGCACCATCTAAATAATATTTCTTTGCCAGAGCTACAGGATCTCCCACTTTTTTTAAACCCAAAAAGTGGATTCCCTTCACAACGTTCCCATTTTTTACATCTAGACAAGGTATAATTCTTTTTGTCAACATATGCTTAACGCCTCTTTCAAATCTAACGTCTTTTCATAAATAGCCTTACCCGCAATTACACCATACAACCCTAATTCTTTACATGTTTGAATATGTGATAAATCACGAACACCACCAGATGCGATTAAGTTACATGATACATGATTTTTAAGTGCTTTTAACATCTCAAAGTTAGGTCCTTGTAAAGTTCCATCCTTTGAAATGTCTGTACAAATCAATGTCTTTACCCCAATCTCTTCCATTTTTTTCACAAAATCCAAATAATATTCTTTGCTCGTTTCCAACCAGCCTGACGTACATACATATCCGTCTTTACAATCAAGTCCAACCGCAATCTTAGAACCATATTTTGAAACTGCATCTTTTAATAAACAATAATCTTGAATGGCTGAAGTTCCTAGAATAACTCTTGAAACACCATTTTCTATATAAAAATCTATAGCAGACATCGTACGAATGCCTCCACCCACTTCAACGGGTATATCACATGTCTTCACAATTTCACAAATCAAATCTTCATTGACTCGACTTCCTTCTTTTGCCCCGTTTAAATCCACAACATGTAAATAGCAAGCATTTGCCGCTTCAAAGTTTTTAGCACAAACAAGTACATCATCCGCTACACATTTGGATTGGCCATAATCACCTTGGTACAAACGAACGGGTTTTCCATCTAATATATCTATTGCAGGTAATACAATCATTTAGAACTCCTTTCCAAAATATTCCAATATTTTTAATCCATCTTCTCCACTTTTTTCAGGATGAAACTGACATCCCATAATATGATCATGCATCACAAGACCTGGTATTTTCATACTTCCATACACGGAATATCCAATTAAGTCTTGATCATCCATATCTTTGGCATAATAGGAATGGACATAATACACATACGTATTTTCTTTAAATATTGCCTGAGGATGATTACTTTCCAATACGTTCCAACCGATTTGGGGAATTTTTACACTTGGATCCTCCATATGACAAACATGACCTTTTAAAAAGCCAAAACCATCGCATAACCCATTTTCTTCACTCGTTTCAAACAAAGCCTGCATACCAAGGCAAATTCCCAATAGCGCAACATCATTATTTACTTGTTGAACAATAAAATCATAGAGTCCCATAGAATGGAGTGTGTGCATGCAGTCTTGAAAAGCTCCAACTCCTGGTAAAATCAATTTATCGCATTTAGATAAAATAGAAACATCTTTTGAAACAACACTATCTAAGCCTAAATAGTCACAAGCATTTTTTACGCTGTATAAATTGGACATGCCATAATCAATAATTCCAATCATTCGATTACTCCTTTAGAACTAGGAATACGATCCGATTCTATTTTTACAGCTTGTTTCAAGGCGCGGCCAAACGCTTTAAATATGGCCTCTACTTTATGATGATCATTCTTTCCATAGTACACATTGATATGTAATGTTACCCCAGCTGCCACACAAAAGGCTCTAAAGAATTCTTCAACCATTTCACAAGACATCGTTCCAATGTTTTCTCGTATCAATTCGCAATTAAAAACCAAATAAGGACGTCCACTAATATCTAATGTGACATTACATAAAACTTCATCCATAGGAAGATTCATACTTCCATAGCGGGCAATTCCTTTTTTATCCCCTAAAGCCTCTAAAAATAATTTTCCTAATAAAATTCCACAATCTTCTATTGTATGATGATCACACACTTCAAGATCGCCATCCGCTTTTACAACTAAATCAAAATTCGAGTGAAACGCAAGCAATGTCAACATATGATCAAAAAAACCAATTCCTGTATCAATGTCGCTATTTCCATTTCCATCTAAGTTGATCTTTTCATATATTTTTGTTTCTTTTGTATCCCTGTTTTTTTCAGCTATTCGCATATTCAAATCTCCTTAGAACATCTAATACCATTTCATTTTCTTCGCTTGTCCCAATCGTTATGCGAAAACTAGTATCCGCATAATTTCGAATTGTGATGTTCTTTTCTTTAAACATATCCATTAAAATATCTTTTTTATCTGTTCTTCCATACAAGAAATTCGCATTTGAAGGATAGAAACTAATTGTTTTATAATCCTTCACTTCTCGATACATTCTTTCTCTTTCTGAAATAATAGCCGCAATATTCGCTTTATATGCATCGGCATGTCTTAATACAACACTTGCTATCGTTTGAGTGACACTACTTAGTGCATAAGGAATAAAAAGTGGAGCTAATTTTTCAACTTGTGAAGAAATCATAAACCCACAACGAATTCCTGCAAGTCCATACGCCTTGGATAGAGTTCGACAAACAAAAACCATTGGATATGTTTTTAATAAATCGATGGCGCTTTCATTACCAAACTCCATATAGGCTTCATCAAAAATAACTGGAATATTCGAAAAGGCTTCGCAAATTTGAATCATTTCTGATTTCGAAATCGCATGTCCTGTTGGATTATTTGGATTTGAGAATAAGATCATATCCACTTTTTTATTTTTTCCATTTGAAATAAACGTATCGACATCAAAAGATCCATCTAAAGACGTTTCAAATTTTTCAATTTTTGCATGATTCAATTCTACATAATAGTCATACATCGAAAAATCTGGTGCTAATGTATACAGTGTTTTATTTCCTTGTACATAATACTGAATCAAAAATCCCAACATTTGATCCGATCCATTTCCCGATAAGATCCATGATGATGGAACATTCATAATATTGGCATATAAATCATGTAATTCATGACAAGTTGTATCTGGATATCGATTGAATGCAAGGTTTGAAATCGCATCTAAAATTTCTTGTTTAACATTATCATCTACGTTTTGACTTGCCTCATTGGCATTCAATAAAATTCCTGTTTGTGTATGTGTTTGATAACCCTTCATTATTTCACCCTCACTTTAGCTGCATTGGCATGTGCTTGTAAGTGCTCTTCACTGGCAATTGTTTCAATATATTTTCCATAGGCTTCGATTGCTTGTTTTGAATAATACAAATAAGAAGATTTTTTAATAAAACTATCTACGGATAAAGCACTTGAGAAGCGTGCCGTTCCACTAGTTGGTAAAACATGGTTTGTTCCACCAAAATAATCACCTATGCTTTCGCATGTGTAGTAGCCCAAGAAAACACTACCTGCATTTTTTACTTCTTGTAGGTGTTCCATTGGATTTTGAATCATCAATTCTAAGTGTTCTGGTGCAATCTCATTACTAATGGAAATGCATTCTTCAACCGAATCACAGACAATGGCTTTACCATAGTTCTTTAGGGATTGTTCCACTATTTCTTTTTTAGGTAATACAGCACTTTGTTTTAAAAGCTCTTGATTCACCAAATCCAAAAGTTCTTCGTTTGTAGTCAACAAAATCGCACTTGCCATTGGATCATGTTCGGCTTGTGATAATAGATCGGCTGCTACATATTCTGCATTTGCCTTTTCATCGGCAACAACTAAAATTTCACTTGGCCCTGCGATCATATCAATATCGACCGTTCCATACACTAATTTTTTAGCGGCTGCAACATAAATATTTCCTGGACCAACGATTTTATCTACTCGATCAATGGTTTGTGTACCATAGGCCAAAGCAGCAATAGCTTGAGCTCCACCAATCTTATAGATTTTATCTACACCGGCAAGTTTAGCCGCATACGCAATATTAGGGTGAATAGTTCCATTTTTATCCGGTGGAGTTACCATAATAACATTTTTAACACCGGCAATTTTTGCGGGTAATGCATTCATTAAAACACTGCTTGGATATTGTGCACGTCCTCCTGGAACATAGATTCCTACTGCTTCAAGAGGTAGTACTCTTTGGCCTAAATAGATTCCCTTTTCTTTCTGCAACAAATATCCATTTTGTTTTTGAAGTTTATGAAAATCTTCGATATTTTTTTTAGCAAGTTTCATTGCTTCTACAAACGAATCATCACATTTTAATATTTGTGCATCCCATTCTTCTTGAGATACTTCCATTGAATCTAAAGAAACATGATCAAATTCATAAGTATATTTTAAACATGCTTCATCTTTATTTTCTTTTACGTCTTGAATAATATTTGACACTGTAACCAAGACATCTGTACTTAAATCTTGTGTTCGTGACATCAAATATTCTTTCAATGCATCTTTATCTTCTTTATAAATTCTAGTCAACATCTTCATTCACCCTCTTACTTAAATCATGGATTACTTTCATCACTTCTTCGTGTTTTAACTTAAAGCTCGCTTTATTCACAATAACACGTGCACTAATGTCACAGACTGTATCTAGCACAACTAAACCATTTTCTTTTAAGGTTGTTCCTGTTTCCATAATATCTACGATTCCGTCGCATAGACCTAAAATAGGTGCTAATTCTACAGATCCATCAATCTTAATAATTTCAACATCCATACCTTTGGACAAAAAATATTGTTTAGCTACACGAGGATATTTGGTTCCAATCTTAATGTGTCCTACTTTTGAAAACAACTGATTTTGAGGTAGGCTAGCCACAATGAATTTACACTTGCCAATCTTCAAATCTAACAATTCATAGTTATCATTCTCATTTTCTAAAATGGTATCTTTTCCAACAACCCCAATATCAGCAACACCATGATTAACATAGGTAATACAATCGTTGGATTTCACTAAAAAATATTGAATGTCATGTACAGAATCTTTAAACACCAAGGCGCGACCTTTGTCTTTTAAAGCTTCTACTCCATAACCAAGTTCTTCTAACATAGCAACGGTTTGTTTTTCTAAACGTCCCTTTGTGAGCGCAATCGATAAGCTCATGCTTGTACCTCCTCTACAAAAATAGATTCATTTGTTGATGGTTCTAAAATGACGATTCCTTCTTTTCTCAATTTTTTTGCTTGTTTCATAGCTTCAATTTGTTTGTCTTGTGGATAATACAATTTATATTTCTTTTTCGATTGTACAGCCACATGATCAATGAGTGGATCTAGCTTTACACTAAAGCCACAAGCTGGAAGATCACGACCAAACTTCTTTAATAAACAGTCATATCGACCGCCACTTAAGATACTTGTTCCAACACCTGAAACATATCCTTCAAAAATAATTCCGGTATAGTAATCCAAATGGGCAACTTTTCCTAAATCGACGGTTACATTTTCTAAATATCCTAATTCTTTTAAAGATTGGATACATTCTTTCATAGAATCTAAGACATCCTTTAATGAATCATCGAAACAATACGTATATGCTTCATCTAATATATTCACGTCTCCACATAGGAATGGAAGGTGCATAAAGAAATCCACAATTTTTTCACTGAGATACAATGAATCCAAGTAAACTTTCAGATCGACCATGCTTTTCTTATCAATTAAATTGGCTAGAGTATTGACTTCTTCTGTACTCAAACGAACAACTTTGCAAGCCGCCTGAAAAAACTGCACATTTCCAATTTCGAGCGTATAGTTTTTAAAGTTTTTCATGACTTCTAAAGCGCAGCTCAAGACTTGTACATCACTTTTTGAATCCAATCCAATCAATTCAATGCCACAATCTGTGACTTCACTTCTTTTGCCTGCAAATTTTTGACGTACTTTAAATACATTTGAAGTATAGCGATAGCGAAATGGAGGTTTTGAATCTTTAAATTTCGATGCACAAACACGTGCAATTGGAACGGTCATATCCGTTCTTAATGTTAGAATTCTTCCATTTTCATCAAAGAATTTATACATATCTGTTGTTTGAATGTTTTTAAATGCATTTTCATATGTTTCATAATACTCAATCGTTGGTGTAATGATTTCTTCATATCCAAAGGATTCAAAAATCTGTTCCAAAGTATTTTGTAGATATTTTTTCTTTTCGCACTCATTCAAAATCGTATCTTTCATTCCTTGTGGTAATTGTATTTGTTGCATGTAAACAAACCTCCTTATAAACAAAAAAACTTCCGTCCTAAGGACGAAAGTTTAACTTACGTGGTTCCACCTTATTTTACTAATAAATTAGCCTCAAACCTGATAACGCCAGGAATACGTTAAAAACTACTTCGTTTCATCTTTACAGCTCAAAGACGTGTTCAAATAGCCTTACTCTTTCTTTTCACCAACCAGAAAGTCTCTTGAAGCAGTACTATTTTACTATTTCTTTTCATTGCTTTGAAAATAATATAGTCTTAATGAAAATAAATGTCAAGCTGAAATGTAAATATTTTACATTATTTTTCCCATGAATAATAGGAACCTCCAAACACAAACAAATGCTCAAACGGTAATAAAGAACGAATCCATTCATTGAAGCCTTTTGGATTCTTTTCATCGTGGACAATTGTTTTCACTAAGCGATTCTTTCCACCGACATTTTTATACATTCTTAATTGCCACCCATTTTCTTCTACTTCTTTGGTCTCTAGATCCAAACTTGCCATAGCTTCTAAAATAGCAGAGGCATCTTCTTTAGAAATCGTAGCTTGTTGCGTTTTTAAAGCCTGTACACCTTCTTTTGACATAACATACCTTGTTAGATAGACTCTTCCATTAGCACTGATTGTCAAATTCTGTGCCACCTCTTCAGAGATGCTCGCATAATGCCACTTACTTAATAAGTTACGATTTAACTTAACACATTGAAGTGTATCTGATTCTTTTAAAGATAAATATCTCAACAATAATTCTTTAAACATCCCAGATTCAATAACACTTTTTAAAAAGGAAGGAACATAATTCTCTTTTTCAAAAACATATGTAATATAGGTATATACTTCCGTTTCATTCAAATCATGAATACTTTTTTTTAACACGGAATCAATGTGCAACATATATTGTTCATCGTTCAAATTTTCCATTTTTAAACAATGATACACATTTAATATAATCGGATCATATGCATCTTTTACGCGATATCCCACGTGTAATAAATCTACACATGCATGAATGCTTTCAATCATTGAATCACCTACTTCGTATTTGAAACGGCCCAAGAAGCATCTACAATATAATCTTGTTTAATATCTGATAAGAAGACTTCTTCCACTTGTTTGTATACACCTTCATGAAATGGCATAAAATGCATCTTATCACTTTCTTTTTCATCCAATACAATAACGTAATGTGGATTTTCAAAATTTTGAATATTCCAATAATAAAGACCATTTACATTATCGGCATCTTCATATTGAGATAGTACAAGAAGTTTATAAAGTTCCATAATACGATCATCATATCCACTATCTGAAATCAAAATCTTCTCGATCCAGTCTCGCTCATTATCTACGATTCGTACTGTATAATCTTCGCCTACATTGGCATGATCTAATATTTTTTTAATGGGTTCTAGTTCTTTTTCTTCTGTAAATTGAATCAACAACTTTTTTTCCATATCGTGATATAAAACTGGATACGGAATATGGAATTTAGAATGGCAATGTGCACATTCCATATCAAAGAGTTTTCCACTTAACACTCTATTTTTCATATCTTTGTCCATTTGAACATTGATCGACGTAAAAATATCAACATTAAACTTTTCATTACATTCAGGACATACTAATTCTATTTTATTTTCCATTCCAAATTACTCCTATTTATTCGCTAATACATTGGGAACAAGTTCGACAAAACAATCTTCATATTCTTTTTGAAGTGCTATTTTCAATTCTCGATTGGCTACTTCCAATTCGGTATACGACATCATATCAATTCGTGTTGTGAAATAGATGGATATCCACATTTTTCTTCCTGTTGTCGTAATATCATAAAATACCGGATCATATGGATAATTATCCAACACAGAAGAGGATATGCTTTTGATTTTTGCGACTTCTTTTTCATCTGGACTCAACAACATCAAACTACGAAAACTTTCTCCTATCATTTGAATCGGTTCTTTCATCATGCCTAAGGCAAGGACGATTGCGACAATCTGGTCAAAATAGACAGATATACAAGAGAGTGGTGTGTGCACTAAAAATGAAGATAGAAAAAACGCAAGTGATACACCTATGCTTGAAAACACATCGATTTTCCATCCATAAATTTCCACATCTACAGTTGGTGATGTTACTTTTTTATTAATTCGCATTAAAATCAATAAAATCAGTGCAGAAAAGCATGTTAATATCGTTTCAAACAAAGATACTTGCATGTGGTCAATTTCATTACCACCATTCAACATGATTTGAACATTATTCATGATCAGAACCATCATAACCGCAATAAACATGAATCCTTTTAAAAGAATCAAAATACTTTCAAGTTGTGCATAGCCAAAGGGATGTTTTTCCGTAACTGGCTTATAAAATAAAGGAATAATATAAATCGTTAATCCAATCACGACAAGTTCAGTTGAATCATAGACTGTATCTGCCAAAACAGATTGCGATTTAGAAAAGATTGCCATGACAAGTTCTGCAAGCGCAAATACAACACCGGACCAAAATGAAATACGCATCACAATTTGTTCCTGTTTTTCTTTCATTTTCTCACCTAATTTCCTCATTATTATATCACAAGAAAAAGGAACGCTTGATAAAACATCCCTATTGTTGATTACGAATGTAGTTTAATGCGCCACCCGCCATAAGAATATCAATATCTTCTTGACTGATTGGTGCATGTACTTTGTATGTTTCATTCTTTGTCACATTTTCAACGATCAAATCTAATGAATCATATAATGAGTTTACATTTTCTATCTTTAATTCATCCATTTCATCGATTTTATCGTAGTCTGATTTATCTGTAAATATCAGTGGCAACAAGCCAAAGTTGACTAAATTAGCCAAGTGAATACGGGCAAATGATTTTGTCAAAACAGCTTTAATACCTAAATACATAGGTGCAAGTGCTGCATGTTCTCTACTTGATCCTTGTCCATAGTTTTCTCCAGCTACAATGATTCCACCATTATTTTCTTTACATACTTCATCGAAATGAGGTTTATTATTTTCAAATACAAATGTGGATAACTTTTCAATATTTGAACGATACGGTAAAACCTTAGCTCCTGCTGGAGCAATGTGATCGGTTGTGATATTGTCTGGTAATTTAATAACAACTTTTTTATCAATTGTTGAATCCATTGGCGTATTTACTGGTAGTGGTTTAATATTGGGTCCACGAACAATTTCCACTTGTTCTGGATCCTTACTTGGAGCATAAATCAATGAATCATCGATATAGCTTTGTTCTTTTTCAAATTCATCCGCATATTCCAAAGTGGTTGGATCCGTGATGACTCCCGTAATTGCACTGGCTGCAGCTACTTCTGGTGATACTAAATAAATGCCTGCACTTAATGTGCCGCTTCGACCATAAAAGTTACGGTTAAAGGTACGTAAACTTACGGCATCACTCTTTGGACTTTGTCCCATACCAATACATGGTCCACATGTACATTCTAGAATTCTGGCTCCACAAGATACAAATGTCGCAAGTGTTCCGTTTTCAATTAATTTCATTAAAACTTGTCTAGATCCTGGTGAAACCACAAGACTTACATTGTGAGCAATCTTTTTCCCTTTTAAAATGGCTGCGGCTTTCATTAAATCTTCATAACCTGAGTTAGTGCATGATCCAATCGCAACTTGGTCCACTTTCATTCCGGCTAGTTCAGACACATTTTTTATAGCATCTGGTGAATTTGGACATGCCGCTAATGGAGTAAGTTCATCAAGATTGATTTCAACTGTTTCATCATAATGACAACCTTCGTCTGCACTTAAAGCAATGTAGTCTGATTCTCTTTGTTGGCGCTTCAAAAATTCACGAGTTACTTCATCACTTGGAAAAATAGACGTAGTTGCACCAAGTTCTGCTCCCATATTTGCGATGGTAGCTCTTTGGTAGACACTTAAGTTTTTAACGCCTTCTCCGGTATACTCAAATACTTTTCCAACTCCGCCTTTTACACTTAATAATTCTAACAATTTTAAAATAATATCTTTACTTGAAACACCATGTGCTAAAGTACCCGTTAATTTTACTTCGACTACTTTAGGACATGTTAAACGGTAACCAATTCCTGCCATAGCTTTGGCAACGTCCAATCCTCCAGCACCAATGGCGATACATCCCATAGCGGAAGATGTTGGTGTGTGTGAATCGGAACCAATCAATGTCTTTCCTGGTTTGGCAAAACGTTCTAGATGAACTTGGTGACAAATCCCATTTCCGGGTTTTGAAAAATAAATCCCATATTTACTAGCTACACTTTGAAGATAAGCATGGTCATCTGCATTCATAAATCCATTCTGTAATGTATTGTGATCCACATAGCTGACAGATAATTCTGTTTTTACTTTTTTAACGCCCATAGCTTCAAACTGCATATAAGCCATAGTTCCTGTGGCATCTTGTGTTAGAGTCTGATCCATTTTGATTTCAATAGGTTGCCCCGCTTCTAATTTTCCTTTTAATAAATGTTTTTCTAGAATCTTATACGTTAAATTTTGCATAGACAATATCCTCCGTTTGGAATTATAACAAAAAATGTAACAAAATGAAAGTTTATGTTATAATATGAAACATACGAAAGGAGGTTTCAGAAAGTGAAGACACTTAAAGAAATCTATCAAGCTAATGAAGAACTCAATTATATCGATTCTTCCTTATACTCTAGATATCGTGTAAAAGCTGGTCTTAGAAAAGATAATGGTACGGGAGTTAAAGTGGGTCTGACTAAGATTTGTGATGTTATTGGATATAAATTTGTTCATGAAAAGAAATACAACATTGATGGACAACTCATTTACAGGGGATATCCCATCAATTATTTAGTTGATAAACAACCTAAAGATCGTATTTTTGGATTTGAAGAAGTCGCATTCCTTTTGATTTTTGGCACATTACCAACAGAAGAACAGTTACAAGAATTTAAAGATTATTTATTGAACTTTAAAATGGGGCCTGTAGACTTACAGTATGAAACACCAAACATACTAAATGCACTTCAAATTGAAGTGTTGAAGTTATACGCAAAAGATCCAAGCGCTGATACAGATGACTTGGAAGAACGAATGATGAAAGGATTAAACATTCTAGCGAGTATTCCACTTTTCACATTTTCATATGCCCGCAACAAAGTCTTTAAATCCTATCCTTATCCCGACAAAAGCCTAGCTGAAAATATCTTATGTATGGCTAGAGGGAATGATCAATATACTTTCGAAGAGGCAAGAATCTTGGATACTTTATTAATGGTTCATGCCGATCATGGTGGAGGAAACAATTCAACCTTTGCCAATGTCGTAATATCGAGTACAGGAACAGATATCTATTCTTGTATTTCGGCTGCCATTGGTTCTTTAAAAGGACCTAAGCATGGAGGTGCCAACTGTAAAGTTACCAATATGTTTAAAGCTATCTTTCATGAGGTTGGATTTACAACGGATAAATTAACACTAAAAAAGATTGCGAATCGTTTGTTAGATAAAGACTTCTTTGATCATAGTGGATTAATTTATGGAATTGGACATGCGATTTATACGAAGAGTGACCCTCGTGCATTATTGATTCAGCAACAATGTGAAATGCTCGCAAAATCAAAAGGACAAGAAGATATCTACAATTGTATCCATGCATTTGAAAAAGTTGCCGTTGAAGTCATGAAAGAAAGAAAAGGCATCGATGTATGTGCCAATGTTGATTATTATTCCGGCTATGTTTATTCATTGCTGGGGATTGAAAACGACTTGTTTACACCACTATTCGCAATCAGTCGTACAGCCGGATGGGTTAGCCATCATTTAGAGAATCGTCAATCAAACCGAAAATTAATACGACCTGCCAATGTATATGTAGGAGAAATGGAGGAAAACGAATGACTACAATAACAGTTTTTAAAGGGGACGGGATTGGTCCTGAAATTACGGATGCGGTAATCAAAGTATTGAATGCTGCAAGAGCAGATTTAGAATATGAATTCTTTAACGTAGGTGCAAAGGTATATGAAGAAACGAAAGAATATATTCCAGAAAAAGCGTTTGCATCTTACGAAAAGAATAAAATTCTATTGAAGTCTCCTATCACAACGCCAGTTGGTAAAGGTTTTCGTTCATTGAATGTCACTTTGAGAAACAAATATGACTTGTGGGCAAATATTCGTCCAGCTAAATCGAATCCTTGTATTCCTACTCGTTTTGAAAATGTAGATATCGTAACTTTTAGAGAAAACACGGAAGATCTATATGTAGGAAAAGAAGAACAGATTGATGAGAATACAGTATATGCATATAAAATCATCACAAAAAAAGCGAGCACAAGAATTATCAAGGCTGCTTTTGAATATTGTGTAAAACATAATCGCAAAAAATTAACTTGTGTACATAAAGCTAACATCTTAAAAATGAGTGATGGTTTATTCCTTCATATTTTTGAAGATATTGCCAAGGATTATCCTCAAATTGAAGCCAATTCTTTAATTGTAGATAACACTTGTATGCAGTTGGTTATGCATCCCGAACAATTTGATGTGATGGTCATGCCAAATCTTTATGGAGATATCGTTTCCGATTTAACGAGTGGATTAATTGGCGGTTTAGGATTACTTCCTAGCTGCAATAAAGGTGATGAATATGCGATGTATGAAGCTGTACATGGCAGTGCTCCAGATATTGCTGGTAAACACATTGCCAATCCAAGTGCTTTATTATTATCAGCTTGTATGATGTTAGATGATTTACATCAAGATGTGGTTTCTAGTAAAATCCGTAAAGCTTTAAATAAGGTGTTCGAAGAACATAGTGTATTAACACCAGATCTTGGTGGCAATGCAACAACTGAACAATTCACAGATGAAATCATTAAAAATTTATAAAAAAAGAAAAGACGATGGTTATTCATCGTCTTCATCTTCGTCAGCCAATAATGGTTGGCGATTTTTTAATGTTAAAATATATGTTCCATCTTTTGGATATGCACTTTTGTCTTTTTGATCACTCAAGATTTCCAATTCACATGGATATCCTTCGTTTTCAAGAATCTGTAAAAGATTATCCTTACCAATTTTTTTAGTAATTGCACGTCCACATGCACAGTTACCATATTGATCAAGGCATTGTTTAATCCACACAGGAATTTTTGAAGCTGCCATTGTATCCTCCTTGATTAATAGTATTCGCAAACTATATCATATGCAAAACACCTTTAAAAATCAAGTAGAATCCAACTTAACCTTCTAAAACTGCAATAATATTTGGATAATATGTAAAACGATCATCTACAAACTGTAAAGCTTGGTTTGCGATTTGTTTTGCCTTGTCTTTATCAACGCCTTCATAAATTGAAGCATAACGATAATAGATATAATCTTTGATTTGATTTTCTCTTAAGATATAAGCATAATCTGCATCACCTAATCCATAATCACCATGTAAGATATATAGATCAGCTACATCCATCATAATACGATTACTGTACTTGTTATGTAAGTCTTCTAATTGTGATAATACTGCGAAAATAAAGTGTTCATAGTAATCCACATCTTCATATTTCCATTTTTTCAAAACACTGTAAGCTAGATCCATGAATTCTTCAACAAACTTTTCTACATCAACGCCAACTTCTTCTTCTAATTTCTTTGAATCATGAATATCTTTGTGTTGTGCAATCATCAATACTTTACGCATTGTATCAAATTGATCTTTATATTCTTCTCCATCCGCAACAACATCTGTAAATTTATAATTCAATGCATGTGTAACATCTGCTTGTAAATCTTCAGGTTTTTGAGGTTTGATATCAGCTGTCTCAAATACTTTTGATACAAGTACTTCTACCAATCCTTCATCATAACCATCTTCTTCAAAGTTAAACTTACCAGTCAATTGATATTTGTTTACTAGATTTTCTGAAACAGATTTTACATCCGGATTTAAGATCAATTGTTGAATAATTGAATCGCGAGTTACATCCATTGACATAGCTTTTGCTAAATCTAGGCATGTATCTAATGATAACTTAGCATATTGTTCTTCTTTAGTCATTTTTTTAGTTGTAGCCTTTTTAGTTGTAGTTTTCTTAGTAGTTGTCTTTTTAGTAGAAGCTTTCTTTGTTGTAGCTGGTTTAGCAGCTGCTTTTTTAGCTGGAGTCTTCTTTTCTACAGTTGCTTTCTTTTCTTCTGCAGGTTTAGCTTCTTCTTTTTTTGCTGGAGCCTTCTTTTCTGCAGTTGCTTTTTTAGCAGGTGCTTTCTTTTTCTCTGCAGGTTTAGCTTCTTCTTTTTTAGCTGGAGTCTTCTTTTCTGCAGTTGCTTTTTTAGCAGTTACTTTCTTTTTCTCTGCAGGTTTAGCTTCTTCTTTTTTAGCTGGAGTCTTTTTTTCTGCAGCTACTTTTTTAGCAGGTGCTTTCTTTTCTTCTGCAGGTTTAGTTTCCACTTTTTTTTCTTCAACAGGTTTTACTGCTTTAACTTCTTCTTTTTTATCAACTACTTTTTTATTTGTAACTTTTTTTGTTGTTTTTGTTGGCATACGGAACCTCCCTTAAACATGCTTTCTATAACGCTATTATATCACTGAATAGAAATAATCCAAAATTTGTATAGACAAAATAGCGTATTTGATGCATGTATTTTGTTTAATTTGGTGTATACTACAGAATATAGCATGCAAAAGGAGGAATCAACATGCAAACACCACCTGAATTTAGGTCCAAAACATATGTCCCTGTTCGAAATAAAATTATAACCACTGTAGGTATAATCCTATTATCGGGTATCGTTGGATTTGGTGCTGGCTATGCTGGAAGCCATCTATCTAATAATGCCAATGTCACTATTCAGCAACAAACTAATAAATCCAATTCTGGAACCGTTCAAGTATCGGATGTTTCTGACATCGTAGAAAAATGTAAAGATAGTGTTGTCGAAATCACAACTGAATCTGTTTCAAGTGGAAATTCCATTTTTGGACAATACGTTTCACAAGGTGCCGGCAGTGGAGTCATCATCAGTAAAGATGGATATATTGTTACGAATAACCATGTAGTAAGTGGAGCAACAAGTTTAAAAGTGACAACTACAGATGGCACAGAATATGATGCGAGTGTTGTTGGTAAAGATTCACAGACAGATTTAGCCGTTATTAAAGTGGATGCGAACAACCTACAGGCTGCAACACTTGGTGATAGTGATATTTTACAAGTTGGAGATCCTGCCATTGCCATTGGAAATCCATTAGGAGAACTTGGTGGTACAGTTACAACAGGAATTATTTCTGCAACAGACAGACAAATCACAATTGATGATGAAACTATGACACTTCTACAAACAGATGCTGCCATCAATCCAGGAAACTCTGGCGGAGGATTGTTCAATGCTGACGGTAATCTAATTGGAATTGTTAACGCAAAGGAAAGTTCAACCGGAATTGAAGGATTAGGTTTTGCGATTCCAATCACACCTGCTCAAGACATTATCACAGAGCTTATGCAAAATGGAAGTGTCACTTCAAGACCTGCATTAAATGTTAGTTTATATGACTATACTTCAAACAATCAAAGTCAATATTCAAAATACGAAGATGGCTGCTACATCGTACAAATTGTTAAAAATGGAGCAGCTGATAAAGCAGGACTAAAGCAAAATGATCGTATTCTTAGTTTTGATGGTGAACAAATCCAATCAACAAGTGATGTAAAAAATGTTCTAAAAAAGCATAAAATTGGAGATACCGTTAAAATGGTCGTTGAAAGAGATTCCAAGAAGATTACAGTCGAAATTACTCTACAAGCCCAAACCCAAACTAATTAAGCCAGTTATACACTGGCTTTTTAGTTGAAACTAACCTATAATAGTTGTGTACATATAAGAAGGAGAATGAAGTTTATGTCTGAAAAAATCAAAAAAAGAAAAATCATGCTTGTTGGTACAGGGTTTGTCGGCATGAGTTTTGCCTATTCAATGCTTTCAGAAAAAGGAATCGATGAACTTGTTTTAGTCGATGTCAATGAAGACAAGGCAAAAGGTGAACAAATGGACCTTAATGATGGTCTAGTATATGCAGATACGAAAATGAAAATCTCTGCTGGAACATATGCAGATGCAGCTGATACTAACATTGTTGTCTTAACAGCTGGTGCTGCTCAAAAGCCAGGTCAAACTCGTTTGGATTTAGTTAAAATCAACGCAAACATCACAAAAGGTGTATGTAAAGCCTTAAAAGAAAATAATTTCAATGGTATCTTAGTTGTTGCCAACAACCCAGTAGACATCATGACATATGTTGCATGGAAAGAAAGTGGATTACCTAAAAACCACGTTATTGGATCAGGTACTGTATTAGATACAGCTCGTCTACGTCACGCATTAAGCGAAAGATTAGGATTTGCAGACAGTAATATCCATGCATATATTATGGGTGAACATGGAGATTCTAGTTTCGTTCCTTGGATCCATTCATATATTGGATGTAAAAACTTACTTGAATACTTAGATGAAAATAATATTTCTTTAAGTGAACTACAAGAAATCTATATTGATGTTCGTGATAAAGCTTATAAAATCATCGAATTAAAACGCGCTACTTACTATGGAATTGGTTTGGCATTAAAACGTATCGTATCTTGTATCTTAAATAATGAACGTGCTATCTTACCAGTTAGTGCATATCAAAATGGTGAATATGGTAAAGAAGGCTACTTTATTGGAACACCAAGCGTTGTTGGTTCAAATGGTGTAGAACAAGTGATTCGTTTACACTTAAATGAAAATGATCAACAAAGATTTGACCATTCATTCGATACATTAAAAAATACAATTGAAGAAAATCTTCAAGACATCCTTTAAAAAAACGGCCTGACTAAATTTTAGTCAGGCTTTTAATTTCTTCATCTATATTATCTAGTAATAAAACTTTATCAAATAAAGTCAAACATGGCTTATTGGAATCCGAATAATGAATCATATCATCATGATAATGTCCACTAAACCACATTTTATAATCTGTTTTCTTCTCAACTGTTTCTAAACAATCGTGCAAATCATAATAATCATCTCCATATAAACTCATATCCGTTTCATATTTATGAGCCAATGGATGCGATGAATATGTATCGTGCGATAAAATATAATCAACTTCCCAATTATTTTTTTCTAATGTCGCAAAAGCATGTTTCGCTTCTTCAATCGTACAAATTTCATCTTTCCACCAATTTTTATGTTCTGTACGATAATTAACATCGTGGGAAAATCCTCCACCCATAGCAAAGAATTTATAACCATCAATATTGAAAACCTCACCACGCATCAAATGAAATACTTTCGAGCGAATACGATGTACTTTACCACCTTTATACTCTTCTACAGGATACGTATTAAGAACATCAAAATTTTCATGATTCCCATCAATAAATAAAGTGTTCCAAGGAAGTGAATCTAACCATTTTAACCAGAAGTTATCCCCTGTACTTCCATCCCAAACGCAACCAAAATCTCCGCATATAATAACATAATCATTTTCTGTTAAAGAATTGCCAACTGTAAATTCTCTAGGATTGATTTTATGAATATCTTGTTCTCTATGAATGTCTCCAGTTATATAAATCATCTGTTCCCCTCCAACAACATTTTTATATTATAGCACAAACGTTCACATGTTAACAAACAAATGACAATTGTAATTAATGTAAATTGTGAAAACATCATTTTTCATTTTGTTACATTTTTTATTGACATGTTTTTCAAGATGGTATATTATACAACCACAAATATTCAAAGCAATGAGCAAGACACGACTTTAAGCAAGCCCGGTTTAAGAGAGTATCAAATTTGGTGAAATGGTAACGACGGTCCTTAGAGCTATCACTTGTGAGCTAATCATTTGAAATTATAAGTAAAATGATTCGTCCTTCGCGTTAAGAAGTTCTAAGTGGCAATAATGTAGTTGTAAACTAAGTGGTACCGCGGAATAGTGTTAGATTTCGTCTTAGATAGACGAAGTCTTTTTTTATTATTTGAATATTTGAATAGAAAGTTTTAAGGGAGGAAAATTATTTATGAATGGTCTATTATTATTAGCTATTGGTGCTGCATTATTGCTTACAGCTTACTTAGTTTATGGACGTTATTTAGTTAAAACATGGGGAATTGATCCAAAAGCTAAGACACCTGCTTATGAAAAAGAAGATGGAGTTGATTATGTTCCAAGTAATAAATGGGAAGTATTTGGACACCAATTCTCTTCAATTGCCGGAGCCGGTCCAGTAACAGGTCCAGTACTTGCGATGGTATTTGGATGGTTACCTGCATTTTTATGGGTAATGGTCGGAGGAATCTTCTTTGGTGCCGTACAAGATTTTGGTGCTCTATACGCATCTGTTAAATCTCACGGTAAATCAATGGGACAAATCATTGAAACATACATTGGTAAAACAGGACGTAAATTATTCTTCTTGTTCTGCTGGTTATTTACTTTATTAGTTATTGCTGCATTTGCTGACATGGTTGCAGGATCATTAAACGGATACAATGCTGCTGGTGCACAATCTTTACCTAGTGGAGCTGCTAGTTCAATCACAATTCTATATGTATTTGTTGCAATCGCATTTGGTTTCTTCTTAAAGAAAACGGGGCTTTCAGGATGGAAACAAGCTGTTTTAGGCATTGCACTAATCGTCGCTATGTTAGCATTAGGAATCGCATTCCCAGTTTACTTCACTAAACAAACTTGGGTATATCTAGTATTCGTTTATATCTTCTTTGCGAGTGTTACACCAATCTGGGTATTAAAACAACCACGTGACTATTTGACTACATTCTTATTCATCGGAATGATCGTTGCTGCAGTTGTTGGTGTATTTGTATCAAATCCTACAATCACATCACCTGCATTCACAGGATTTAAATCTGCAACAGGAAGCTATATCTTCCCAACATTATTCGTTACAGTTGCTTGTGGTGCTGTTAGTGGATTCCACTCACTTGTATCTAGTGAAACAAGTTCTAAACAAATTCGCAACGAAAGTGATATGTTACAAGTTGGATACGGAAGTATGTTGCTTGAATCATTACTTGCTGTACTTGTAATCGTTGTTGTTGGATCTTTAACTAGCTTAGCTAGCAAAGGCGTATTAAATGAAACATTATCTTCTATGGCATTTGCCGATACTGCAACACCATTCATCAAATTCTCAGTGGGTGTTACTGGATTGATTTCACAATTTGGATTTCCTCAAGAATGGGGTCTATGCATCATGACAATGTTCGTTTCTGCTTTGGCATTAACTTCATTAGATGCTGTTGCTAGAATCGGACGTTTATCATTCCAAGAATTATTTGAAGTCAATGAAGAAACTGAAACAAACAGTGTTGTCGCTTTCTTAACAAATAAATATGTTGCGACATTGATCACATTAGCCGGTGGTTACCTATTAAGCTTAGGTGGATATTTAAATATCTGGCCATTATTCGGTAGTGCTAACCAATTATTAGCTGCGATGGTATTAGTTTCATTATCTGTATTCTTAAAAGTTACAGGACGTAAAGGATATATGTTATACGTACCAATGGTTATGATGTTAGTTGTAACAATGACAAGCTTAGGAATGTCAGTATACAACATCTGCTTAAAATTATTCGTAACTGGTGGATTCGCATTTATGACAGACGGACTACAATTATTCTTTGCTGTTCTATTAATGGCATTAGGATTGATGATCTTCATTGGTTCTGGAAAGAAATTAGTTCAACCTGTTGAAAAGGCAAAACTTCAAGAACAAGAACAAAACGCATAGAATAGTCAAGACCGCATCAAGCGGTCTTTTCTTTTACTAAAATCGACAAGGATTATGGAATCGTTAAAATGGTTGAAAAAAAGGACCCGGACAACTACATGTTGTCCGAGCCTAATCTCAGCTACAAATTGTTTTGAGGTATATGCCGCCTCTTAAATTCTTAAAGAGCAAATTCAGCAACCCCTACAAAATGTATTGTACTAAAAGTCCATCAGAACTAAGTCTGATGGATTCATTATTTTTTACTATTCAACACCAATAATAAATGAGTAAACTGGTTGATTTCCTTCATGGATTTCAACTTCTGCATCACTGTTATCTTCAATATAAGCAGCGATTTCTTCAGCCTGTTCTTCTGTAGCTGTATCACCATAAATCAAAGTAACAAGTTCACTATCGTCATCTAACATTTTATCCAACAATTTTTTTGTTGCTTCCATGCAATCTGGACAAGATACACAAATATCTTTTCCAAAAATACCCATATATTCATCTTTTTTAATTTCAAGACCATCATATGTTGTATCTTTGATTGCATAAGTCACTTCACCAGATTTAACATTTTCAATAGCTTCATTCATTTCAGCTAAATTATCTTCTAATTCAACATCTGGGTTGAACATAACACAAGCACTTAATCCTTGTGGAATTGTTTTACTTGGAAGTACATGAATATCTTGATCTGAACATACCTGTGCAGCCTGACTAGCAGCTAAAACAATATTTGAGTTGTTCGGTAAAATGAAGATATGATCTGCATTCAACTTTTCAACGGCTGAAACAAAATCTTCTGTACTCGGATTCATTGTTTGTCCACCACCAACAACAATATCAGCTCTAAGTTCTGTGAACATCTTCTTGATTCCATCACCAGGAGCTACGGTAATAATGGCATATTTTTTGTGTTCTGCCATTTTTTCCTCTTCTTCTTTTTCGATAATATTGTCATGCTGCTCTTGCATGTTTTCAACTTTCAACTTAATAAAACGACCCTGACGACGTCCCATTTTAATCGCTGTGAATGGTTCTAATGTATGAACATGAACTTTTACTAAATTCTCATCTTGCACACAAACAATTGAATTACCAATTGTTGCTAATTCATCTTTAAAGCTAGTTTCAGAGAAATGACGAATACCATTTTCAGATAACTTCAAAATAAATTCTGTACAGAATCCATATTCTTCTTCTCCACCCTCTACTTTAGCTTGTGCACTTTCACCAGCTGCTTTTGCACCTTCAAGCTCTACTGGATGACCTTCCATAGCAGCAAGGAATCCTTCTAAAATCACACAAAGACCTTTTCCACCACTATCAACTACACCTACTTCTGCAAGTACAGGTAATAATTCAGGTGTTCTTTGTAAAGAAGCATTGGCTTCTTCCACCATCTTCTTCATAACATCCATACAATCTGTAACATCTTCCGTTGTAGTATATGCATATGTATAATCTGCAGCTTCACGAACAACAGTTAAGATTGTACCTTCTACTGGACGCATAACAGCACGATACGCCACACGACTTCCATTAACCAATGCATGAGCCAATTGGGATGCATCCATATCATCTAAATCTTCAACCGCTTGATAGATTCCTCTAAAAATCTGAGACGTAATAACACCAGAGTTTCCACGTGCACCCATTAATAATCCACGAGATAACGTTTTCGCAATATCTTTTACAGAATCAGAATTCGTTTTAAGCGCTTCTTTTACACCATTTGACACAGTTAAATGCATATTTGTACCTGTATCTCCATCTGGCACAGGGAAAACATTCAATGCATCGATTTCCGCTGAATGATTTGATAAGTTATTCATTCCGGATTCAAGCATCTGTTTAAATAAAATACCATTAATTCTTTCCATCTCTTAACCCCTACTTTACAGCACGAACACCTTGTACATAGATGTTTACAGCGTTACATTTTACTTCCAAAGTTTTCTCTAATACATATTTAACACGTTTTTGTGCTTCATACACAACTTGACTTAATTTAATTCCTTGTAATGCAATAATATAAAGATTCAAAACTAATCCCGTTTCATCTTGTGTTACAACAACACCACGAGCATAGTTTTCTTTTTTCAATAATTCTGCCCAGCCATCTTTCAATGTTTTCTGACTAGCCATACCTACAATACCATAACATTCAGTAATTGCTCCACCAGCTAAATTGGCAATCGCGTCTAATGAAATTTCGATATTTCCGTATTCTGTTGATTTATTAATAGGCATAATAAAACCTCCCGTTTTTATTAATTATACTCTACTTAAAATATAAACACAAATCCTAATACGCTTCTACAAAGCTTTGAGATTCCTCATCCCAATAATAATATGTACCATTTCCATCATAATATTCACCTGTATTTGGATCATAATACATTCCAATGGCTTCATAATAATACACGCCTGTGTTATCATCATAGACCCATTCAGCCTGATTCTCAGATTCATCTTCTGTTGGCTGTTGTTCTTCTTGAACCTCAGTATTTTCCGAAGGTTTTTCATCTGTTGCTTCAGTCTTTTCGGTCTTTTCCGTCTTCTCTTCCTGTTTTTCTTCAACCTTTTGTTTCGAATTCAAATCATCACAATTCACCTTTTCAATTGTTGAATGCGTAGAATCCAAAACCAGACAAACAGATTGTCCTTTTAGTTTTGTCAAAACACTTTGGTATTTAGATAACATTTTTATACTTTTTAAATTGGTATATACAATATTCCCATCTTGCATTGTGATTTTAAACATATTCTTATCATAACTTGTTTTATAAGGTACAATTTCTGCAAACTTTTCAATTAATTCTCGAGTTAACACTTTGCGATGTTTTTGAAACTGTTCACACAACTGCTTTCTTTGTTTTGCGTTAAAATTTGACAACAAAGGAAAATGTACAATCATATTTAAATATTGTTCATCTATTTCAATCGAAGAGCCATCTTGGCAAAGGGCATAATTCTTATTATCCTTCACATAATAGCCAACCATCAATTTTTCCTGCACATTAAATGTAAGTTTTCGATTTTTCTTTGAAACATCACAAGACTGTACAAAAGGCATCTTTTCTACTCTCTTCTCCAATATAATCGAAGGCATTAAATAGATACGTGTCTTCGTACTCACATTTGCCAAATCGTAGACTTCACTATCTGACAAATAATAGTTGTTTTTACATGATAAAACCTTGACATGGGAATCTGTAGAAAAATAATACACAAAAATACTAGCTACCATCATAACAACAAGACTAAAAATAATCGATTGTTTAATAGTTAGCTTAACTTTTTTCTTTACCAATATAACTGCTCAACTTCCGTAACCATGTCAATGTTATATTCTTTTTTTGCTCGAGTTTTAATTTCATGAATCAAATCACGAACATCTTGAGCTGTCGCATTTAAATCATCATTCACAATAAAATTACAGTGCTTTTCACTAACCATTGCACCACCAATTTTATGGCCCCTTAATCCCAACTCTTCAATCAATTTCCAAGCTGGAATTTCTTCTGGATTTCTAAACACACTACCTGCACAAGGCTTATCCAAAGGCTGTGCACTCATTCTTCTTTCACGTCTAGAATCCATCAAATCACGAATATCATTTTGGTTTCCTTTTTCTAATTGGAAACGACCCACTAAAATAGTCCAATCCTTGTGTGATTGGAAGATAGAATGACGATATGCATAATCCAATTCATCTTTTTTCATCCAACAAATTGTATTATCTTTTAAAACACAGACATCAATTAAATGATTAGCCAAATTATCCTTATAGGCTCCGGCATTCATATAAAGTCCACCACCAATTGAGCCTGGAATTCCACTTGCCCATTCCAAACCTGTTAGTGATCTTTTCATAGCCTCTACTGCCATATTTATAATTGAACATCCCGCTTGCGCTACTAGCACTCCATCTGGTTCAAAATAGAAATCATTCAAAGTACGATCTAGATTGATGATTGCACCATGAAAATCTGTATCCGAACATAAAACGTTAGATCCACGTCCAAGTACATAATATGGAATGTTTTCCTGTGCAAGTATTTCAAGCACACACATTAGTGCTGTACAATTTTTGGGATATATATAATAGTCTACACAACCACCAATCTTAAAAGTGGTATGTTTCTTCATAGGCTCATGTTCTAAAACTTCTGCATACGTCATTAAACGATCCTTTATGCTCATATTAGTTCCCCTTTTTACATATATTTTTCAATAAATCTATAATATCATATGCCGCATTTGGTTTACCCATCTGCAATGCATGTTCATGTGTTTGTTCATATACCACTGGATTTGCGTATAAAGATACAATTTGACCTTGCAAAGTTTCTGCGTTCAAATCCTTTTCTTCAATAATACGACAAGCTTGTTGTCTTAGCAGCATACTCGCATTATAAAATTGATGGTTATTTGCCACATAAGGACTTGGTATCACGATAGAAGGAATCCCTAAAGCTGTTACTTCTGCAAGCGTTGTAGCTCCTGCACGACAAACCATTCCATCTACATGTCCATAAATACGCAATGTATCTACATATGGTACAACATGAATATTTTTTTGGCTTTCAAATAAGTTCAAATCTTGAGAATTGTCTTTTCCGCAGACATACAAAAATTGTAAATCATCATTGACATCCTTTAAAGCACTCTTCATTAATTCATTTACAGAACTAGAGCCCAAAGAACCCATCACAATAAGGATGGTTTTTTTATCTAAATCTAAACCTAATGATTTAAAATAGTCTTCATCAAATGTTGCCTCTTTGGCAATTGTTGCTCTTGGATTTCCCAACATATGAATCTTTTCCTTTGGAAAAACCTCATTACATTTTTCATAACAAGTTATAATCGCATCCACTTTCTTCATAACAAGCTGGTTGGCCTTACCAACAATGGAATTTTGTTCATGAATTACGGTGTGGATTCCTAAAGAATGAGCTGCCATAATAACTGGCGCACTCACATATCCTCCAAATCCAATCACAACATCTGGATTGAATTCTTTTAAGTATTTTTTTGCCTTACCTTCTGCTTTAAACATCTGACAAACCGCCATACATTTTTTTAATGCATTTCCTACTAATCCAGAAGTATGTAAAGCCTTAAACGCATAGCCATTTTGCGGAATCAAATCCTTTTCCATGCGATCATCATTTCCAATAAATAATATTTCAGTCGAAGAATCAAGTTCTTTCATTTTATCCGCTAAAGCTAATGCCGGATAAATATGACCCCCTGTTCCTCCTGTCACAAAACAAATTTTCATATTAAAAACCTCACCAAGTATATCATATATCAATCTTTTAAAACAATATCGTCACTTGTCTTTTCCAGTTGTCCAGTCAAAACAAAACGATGACTCGATTCAAATCCATAATCTAAATCACATGTGGATAAAGAAACAAACTTTTGATCTGTATTCCCCAAATCATTGAAGTATGTAGACGACTGTTTCATAGAATCTAAAGTCTCTTGTCTATAATCTCCAAATGACGTTGTATAGAATACACTATCGTCTGTAGTTTTCGCAAATGTAAATACATGACAGTTATAATTCGCATCTGGTGTTAATAAATAAAATACTGGATGCGACTTAAAGAAATCTTCATCACAATACTTCTTTAATAAGGTAAACATGCCTCCACCTTCAACAGAATGGCCATATATAATGGAATTATCATCTTGGAATTGTGCATTCGCATTCGCGTCCAAAAAAATCGAACCTCTATTATTATATTCCCCACTCACTGTATGATTCAAATAATATTCATTATCTTTCGATTGCATAACAGGAAAAGAAATATCACAACCTGGAACATAGATCCATCCTACTATATCTTGATTCTCTGCTTGAAGTGCTGTCCAATCAGGTTCTAAAACATTCTTTTCTATTTTATTTTCTCTTTTTTTCTTAATTACTTTTTTTTCTAATTGTTTTGTCTGTGTCGCAACTTGTTGTTTCTGTGAATAAATATCCCATAAATTATAGGCGCTGTACCCAAATACACAAAGGCTAACGACAAAAACGATTCTATATATCCATTTTTTCATACAGCTTAATTTTAACACAAATAAAAAGGATAGAGAAATGAATTCCCTATCCTATAAAGATAATCGCAATTATTTAGTTAATTTACTAGCAGCAGCTTTATCTAATACAACAACTACATCAGCGTGGTTTTGTAATGCACTTGCAGCACATGCAGTATCGATTGGTCCTTCGATCATAGCTTTAACAGCATCTGCTTTATTTTCACCATTAGCCACTAATAATACTTTTTTAGATTTCATAATTGTTCCAATTCCCATTGAAATAGCTTGTGTTGGAACTTTGTTAATATCGTTATCAAAGAAACGAGCATTTGCTTCACGAGTGTTTTCTGTTAAATCAACGATGTGAGTTAATGTTTCAAATGGTGTACCAGGTTCATTGAATCCGATGTGTCCATTTTGTCCAATTCCTAATACCTGTAAGTCAATTGATACTTCACTTAAAGCATCTTCATAAGCTTTACAATCAGCTTCTGTACTTCCATAAGGAACATGTGTATTATTTAAATCAATATCAATATCTTTAAATAAGTTTTCATACATAAAAGTATAGTAAGATTGAGGATCTTTACGATCGATTCCTACATATTCATCTAAGTTATAAGATTTAATATCTTTATAGCTATATCCATCTTTGTGGTATTGGATCATTTCCTTATATAATCCAACTGGACTAGATCCTGTTGCCAAACCTAAGACAGCATCTTTCTTAGCATCCAATAATTCTTTCATGACTTCAAATGCCTTTGCTGACATTTCATCATAGTTTTCACATACAATAACCTTCATTGTTATCTCCTCCATATTTCTTCTTATATTATAACATAGCGCTTTCAAAATAAAATGTACATTTTAGTAATGCTTTTGTCATTTTTAACAAATTAGTAATATTTGCACTTTTTAATTGACTTTACGTTAAAAAGAAGAAAAAAAGTTAAAGATACTGTATAATAAAAACAGTTAAGGAGGACATACAATGCCTAAACAAAACCCATTATTAAACATTGTTAAAAAACAAAAAGAAGGTAAAGCCGTAGCTATCTATTCATGCTGTTCAAGTAATGCATTCGTTATTGAAGCTGCGATGGAAACCGCAAAAAAACAAGATTCATGTGTTTTAATTGAATCGACTGCAAACCAAGTTGATCAAAATGGTGGTTACTCAGGAATGACACCAAAAGATTTCTTCAACTTCTGTCATGAAAAGGCAAAAGAAGCTGGATTATCAAGTGATCGTATTTTCCTAGGTGGAGATCACTTAGGGCCATTAACAGTCGCAAATAAACCAGAAGCAGAAGCTATGGAATACGCAAAAACATTAGTACATGACTATGTTCGTGCTGGTTTCACTAAGATTCATATTGATACAAGTATGAAAGTTGCTGATGATGATCCAAATACTCGTTTAAGTGATGAAACAATTGCTCGTCGTGGAGCTACTTTAGCTAAAGTTTGCGAAGAAGCTTACCAAGAATTACTTCAAGAAAATCCAGAAGCAATTCACCCAGTATATATCGTCGGTAGTGAAGTCCCAATTCCAGGTGGAGCCCAAGAAGAAAATGCTGGTATGCAAGTTACAAAACCTGAAGATTTCAAGAGTACTGTAGCTACATTTGAAAAAGCGTTTGATGATATGGGAATCGCAGATGCTTGGAACCACGTTATTGCTGCTGTTGTTCAGCCAGGTGTTGAAGAAAAAGATGCCGGATGCGAAGAATACGATCGTGAACGTGCTAAAGATTTAATGGCAAGCATTAAAGATTTTGACAAATTAGTATTTGAAGGACACTCAACCGATTATCAAACGAAATACAAATTACGTGAATTAGTAGAAGATGGTGTTGGCATCTTAAAAGTTGGTCCTGGACTTACTTATGCCGCTCGTGAAGGAATCTTCTCATTATGCATGATTGAAGAAGAATTGGCTGCTGTTTATGGATTTGAAACGAGTCACTTCCGTGAAGAATTAGACAAAGCCATGTTAGCAAACCCAGGTAAATGGGCTCCATATTATCATGGAACAGAAAATGAAATTGCATTCAAACGTAAATATTCATTCTCAGATCGTTGCCGTTATTATTTACCACAGGAAAATGTTAAGAATGCTTTAGCTAAATTATTGACTAACTTAAAAGAACACCCAGTACCATTACCATTGTTAAGTCAGTACATGCCTTTCCAATATACTATGGTACGTGAAGGTAAATTGAATAATACTCCTGAAGACTTAATCAAAGCTCGCGTTATGTATACAATTGAAGAATATACTTACGCTAGTCACCAGGAAGAATTAGTTCGCTAAAATAAAAACCGCGTTTAAAAAGCGCGGTTTTCTCTGCGGCTATAAGCCTTTACTGCCAGCTCGCGTCTCAAGGCGCTGCTTTCACTTCGTTCAAGCTATCGCTTTTGACT
>NZ_JANFYN010000002.1 GCF_024460475.1 Holdemanella sp. MSK.7.32
AAAATATACAAAAAAAGACAATTTCATTTCGAAAATTGCCTATATACAATAAAAAACCTATGTCCTTACGAAAAGGTATAGGCTTTTGTCAACAATCTGAGAGGAAGATCGAATCTTCCTTTTTTTTGATTTAAACGTAAAACAAAGTCAATTATGTTATTCAGACATATATACCATATGTACACAACATATAAAAACATTATCATACAAAACAGATAACGTTTACATTGATAAAAAGACTTGAATTTCAAAATCATGAGAACTAAAATACGAGCGTATAGAAAAACGAATTTTGTCTTAATTCGTAAATTCACGGATTATCTCCATCGTTTTTTATTGTTTTGAAAGGAGGAGCTATGGAAGAGTTCACAAAAGAACTACTCGACCAGTTAAACGTTGACACCGCGTTTACTATCGGTCCCTTTGCGATTAGTGAATCTGTTGTCATCACATGGGTTGTCATGGCTATACTTGTTTTACTTTCTGCTTGGTTAACACGAGGACTCAAAGTTCATAATCCAGGCAAGAAACAAATTGTAGCGGAAAGTATTGTCATATGGCTAGATAAATTCACAATCTCCATGCTTGGTGAAAATGCCAAAGAATACAGTACCTACATTTCAACCATCCTATTATATATAGGTCTTGCGAATATCATTGGTATCTTTGGTATGAAACCCCCGACCAAAGATATGAATGTCACTATCGCACTAGCACTTATGAGCATTGTATTGATTGAAATCAGTGGAATACGAGCTAAAGGCATGAAAGGCTGGATCAAAAGCTTTACTCAACCCGTCGCCGTTGTTACACCCATCAATATTCTTGAAGTGTTTACACGTCCTTTATCACTGTGTATGCGTCTATTTGGTAATGTCATTGGTGCCTTCGTCATTATGGAAATGATCAAAATGGTCGTTCCTGTCTTTATACCTACTGTATTTAGCTTGTACTTTGATTTCTTTGATGGATTCATTCAAGCTTATGTATTCGTCTTTTTAACATCACTATTTATCGCAGAAGCGACAGAAACAGAATAAAATTAGGAGGAAATAAAAATGAGTTTAACAGCAATCGGAGTTGGAATGGCAGCACTTGCCGTTATTGGTGGAGGATTAGGTATTGGTTTTGCGACAAGCAGTGCCGTAAAAGCCATCGCCCAGCAGCCAGAAGCTCACGGGAAAATTCGTAGTACTTTATTAATTGGTGCCGCATTAGCCGAAGCAACAGCCATCTACGGATTTGTATTAGGTATTTTAATCATCTTAATGGTGAAATAGGTGGGATAATCTATGTTAAGAATTGATTCCAATATTCTTTGGACAATCATCAATCTACTTATTTTATATGCACTGATGAAACATTTTCTATTTCAACCAGTACATGACATTCTTGAAAAGAGAAAACAAGAAATAGAATCTGATTTTGCCTTGGCAAATCAAAAGAAACAAGAAGCTCTTGAATCAAAAAATAAAGCAGATCAACAGCTTGAAAATATGCAAACAATTTGTGATGGCATGCTAGCGGATGCAAAAGAAAAAGCCAGCCTTGAATACGAACAAATTATTGCGGATGCAAACAAGAAATCCGATGAAATGATTGAACAAGCACGCACCAAAACGATTGAAGCTGCCAATGAGGAAAAGGCAAAAGCTAAATCTGAAATTGCGGATTTGATCAATAAAGCGGCTGATAAAATCACAAATACAAAGAGCGATGAAAAACTATATGATGATTTTTTAAAGGAAATGAAATAAATGAACAACGAAAATTTAAACGCAAACTTACGCTGTGTAACAAGGCCTAGTGCAGCGCAAGAAGAAAAAATAAAGACATTCCTTAAAAATAAATACCAGGCCGAAAATATCACACTAACTATCTCTATTGATCCAAGTGTACGTGGAGGCTTTATTCTAAGCGCAAACAACGATGAATACGATTGGTCTACGCGTTCTCGCCAACAACAGCTTCAAGAACAAATTCAGGCGGCTCGAGATAAAGCTATTCAAATGAAAAAAGATGGAACACTTATGTCCATTTTAAAAGAGGCTATCGAACAATTTGAAGCCACTTCCCAAGAAAATGAAGTTGGCTATGTCGAAACAATTGGAGATGGTATCGCAACCATTTCGGGACTAGATCATGCGATGTATGGAGAAGTTGTTGTTTTTGAGAATGGTACAAAAGGAATGGTACTCGATATCACAACCGAAAACATCGGTGTTATTCTATTTGATACAGAAGGTACTATTGGTCAAGGTACAAAGGTTTCTCGAACAAAAAAACAAGCAGGTATGCCAGTCAGCTCTAATTTTCTAGGACGTGTCGTGGATCCACTTGGAAATCCAATTGATGGACTTGGTCCTATTGAAGCCGCTGAAATGCGTCCTATCGAAGAACCCGCCCCAAGCATTATTGACCGTAAACCTGTCACAACTCCTATGGAAACCGGTATTCTATCCATCGATTCTATGTTCCCTATTGGAAGAGGACAGCGTGAATTAATCATTGGGGATCGTCAAACGGGTAAAACTTCCATCGCATTAGATACTATACTAAATCAAAAAGGAAAAGACTGTATTTGTATTTATGTCTCTATTGCCCAAAAGGCAAGTACAGTGGCTAACCTAGTCAATACATTAAAGAAAAATGATGCGATGGGATATACCGTTATTGTAAACTCTACAGCTGCCGATTCAGCCAGTCTACAATATATTGCCCCTTATTCTGCGACTTCTCTAGCTGAATACTTTATGCATCAAGGCAAAGACGTACTTATTGTCTACGATGATTTAAGCAAGCATGCTGTTGCCTATCGTACGATCTCCTTATTACTAGGAAGATCTCCAGGACGTGAAGCCTATCCAGGTGATGTATTCTATTTACATTCTAGACTACTAGAACGTTCTTCTAGATTAAATTCAGGAGGATCCATCACAGCTCTTCCAATCATCGAAACCCAAGATGGAGATGTAAGTGCATATATTCCAACCAACGTTATTTCAATTACAGATGGACAAATCTTCTTGGAAAGTGATTTATTCTTTGAAGGACAAAGACCTGCTGTTAATGTTGGATTATCTGTTAGTCGTGTCGGTGGTGCCGCTCAAACTAAAGCCATGAAGAAAGCATCTGGATCTTTACGTATCAATTTAGCTCAATACCGTGAAATGAAGGAGTTTACACAATTTGCCTCCGATTTAGATGATGCGACAAAACGACAACTTCAACACGGACAAGTACTTATGGAGCTTTTGAAACAACCTTTAAACCACCCTATGTCACATGCAGACATGGTTATTATTCTAGTAGTTGCAGACGCAGGAATTCTAGATGATTTGAATTCAAAACAAGTCAAAAAAGAAGAAACAAAATTATTAGATTGGTTTAATGAAAATCACAGTGAAATCAGTCGTGAGATCAACACAACTAAAAAAATGGATGACAATTTAAAGACAAGAATCATTACATTAGCCAAACAATATAGAGGACAAGAATAATGTCACAAATCCGAGAAATCAAAGATCGAATGAATGGTATTCAATCGACTATGAAGATCACAAAAGCCATGTATATGATTTCTTCAACCAAAATGAATACGGCCAAACAAAAATCCGCAAATACCGATCCTTATTTTTACTCATTACGAAAACAAATTTTGACAATTCTTCAAAATCTTCCTGATCACTTTGAACATCCTTACTTAGATAGTCGAGAATATATTGACGAGAAGCATCAAAATAAGGCCATCATATGTGTTACTGGAGATAAAGGGTTGGCCGGTGCCTACAACCTTAATGTTTTAAAGCTAACTGAACAAATCATTAAGGCTCATCCAAACTATAAGCTCTATATGATTGGAGAAGTTGGAAGACAATACTTTTTAAGACGACACATTCCGGTTGAAGAAAGTTTTCTATATACAGCGCAAAATCCAACTTTGAGTCGTGCAAGATCCATTTCGAGTAAAATGCTTGAACTGTATGCTGAAAAAACAATCGATGAAGTATTAATTATCTATACACGTATGGATCAACACAATCAATTTACGGTCGATGTTGAACAGTTACTTCCTTTGTATCGTTTAAATCAGGAAGTTGAAGTTGGTGGACAAACCATTCACTCCATTCAGTTGGAGCCAAGCCCTGCTGAATTATTAAACATTGTCATCCCTGATTATTTATCTGGGTTTATTTATAGTGCCCTTGTTGAATCTTATGCATCCGAAAACTTTGCGCGTATGCAGGCAATGGATTCAGCAAATAAAAACGGTGAAGAATTATTAAACAGTTTATCTTTACAATACAATCGTCAAAGACAAGCAAAAATCACACAAGAAATAACAGAGGTTGCAGCTGGTGCCAAAGCTAGAAGGCAACAGCTACAAAAGAAGAAAAGGAGTCAATCCACATGCAAATAGGAAAAATCACACAAGTTATGGGTCCTGTTGTAGACGTACATTTTGATGAAACGCCACTTCCATATATTCAAACCGCTTTGCAGGTTGATAACCACGGCAAAAAAGTTGTAATGGAAGTTATGCAGCACATTGGAACCGATACAGTTCGTTGTATCATGTTATCGCCTAGTGAAGGCTTACAAAAAGATATGCCTGTCTTATCTACAGGAATGGGCATTGAAATTCCAGTTGGAACACAAAATTTAGGTCGTTTGTTTAATGTTTTGGGAGATACAATCGATGGAAAAGAAGCGATTGATACAGATACATATTGGCCTATTCACAGAAAACCACCAAAATTTGAAGATCAATCTCCTGTTACAGAAGTTCTTGAAACAGGAATCAAAGTTATTGACTTATTAGCACCATATGCCAAGGGTGGAAAGATTGGATTATTTGGAGGTGCCGGCGTTGGAAAAACCGTACTGATCCAAGAATTGATTCGAAATATTGCCAGTGAGCATGGAGGCTATTCCATCTTTACAGGTGTTGGAGAAAGAAGTCGTGAAGGAAACGATTTATATACTGAAATGAGTGAATCCGGTGTAATCAAGAACACTGCACTTGTCTTTGGACAAATGAACGAAAGTCCAGGAGCCAGAATGCGTGTTGCCGAAACCGGACTGACTATGGCCGAATATTTCCGTGATGTTGAACATAAAGATGTATTATTATTTATCGACAACATCTTCCGTTTTGTACAAGCTGGATCAGAAGTTTCTTCTTTACTTGGACGTATGCCATCTGCCGTTGGATATCAACCTACTTTAGCTAATGAAATGGGACAACTTCAAGAACGTATTTCTTCCACAAAAAATGGATCTGTTACTAGTGTACAAGCTGTATACGTTCCTGCAGATGATTTAACTGACCCTGCTCCTGCAACAACATTCGAACATTTGGATGCGACAACCGTCTTATCTCGTAAAGTTGTTGAACAAGGTATTTATCCTGCTGTAGATCCACTTGAATCAAGTTCAAGAATTCTTCAACCCGATATTGTAGGTGAAGAACACTATGAAACAGCTCAACGTGTTTTACAATACCTTCAAAAATATAAAGAACTACAAGATATTATTGCCATTCTAGGAATGGATGAACTAAGTGATGAAGATAAAACCGTTGTAGCTAGAGCCCGTCGTTTACGTAACTTTATGGCTCAACCATTCCATGTAGCTGAACAATTTACTTCAATTCCAGGAAAATATGTTCCTCTACAAGATACAATCAAAGGCTTTAAAGCAATCTTAGATGGAGAAATGGACGAATATCCTGAAAGTGCTTTTTTCAATGTAGGAACCATTGAAGAAGTCAAAGAAAAAGCGAAAGAAGTATAATTATGGAACTTTTTGATTTAAAAATCATGGCCAGTGATCACGTGTTTTATAATGGTAAAGCACAAGTATTAACAATACATACGCCAAATGGAAGTAAACAATTTCTTGCACATCATGCCAAAGCCATCTATGCGATAACGCCTGGACTTTTAAAAATTCGAAAAGAAGATAATTCTGAAATTGAAGTTGTTAGTGGATTAGGATCCATGATCTTTTCAAACAACCAAGCCGAAGTTTTAGTTGATACATGTGAAACACAAGAAGAACTAGACGCAAGAAGAGCCAAAGAATCTTTAGAACGTGCTAAAGAAAGAATGAGACAAAAACAATCCATTCGTGAATATTATATGTCACAAGCCAGTATGGCAAGAGCCTTAGCTCGTTTACAATTTAAAGATAAACACATTAATTAATAAACACATAAAAAAGCCTATACCTTTCATGAAGATATAGGCTTTTTTCCTTTATATAAAGATCTTTTACATTTTTTCTAGTCTCAATTTAGTAAAATCATACACTTTTTCCGGCCTAAACTATAAATTGAAAATTCAATCAAGAAAAGAGATTTCTAGCTTAAAAGCTCTTTTTACATACAACATTTTATTTTTAATTTATACTTTATTTAAAGTAAATATTATAAACAACTGTCGAATAAATTCGAATTATTCATTGGCTTTTAAGCTTGAAACCATATCAATTGTTTTAATTTTTCTTGCCAACAACTTATTCATTACATACGAAACTAAAACGGTTCCTATGATTGCGTACACATAAGAAATCCATTCTACAACGGCTGGAAAATCATATGTCTCATTTAAAGCATTTGTATAAATATACGACAACATATAATAGCCTAGTGGCAAACCAATCACCATTCCCACCAACATGATCCATGTGTTTTGTTTGATAAAGATTTCTTTGATTTGTTTATCCTTAAAACCTAACACCTTTAAAGTCGCAAACTGATATTGTTTTTCAGTAAATGATAACACGCCCAAGTTATATAAGATGACACAGCCTAATAAGGCCGCAAATACAATTAATAAAACCATCATCGACTTCATCGCTTCAAGCATACTCTCTACACCTTCTTGAATCGATTCAATACTGCTAACTTTAGAAACACCATCTATTTTTTTAGCCTTTTCATTTGTATAAATAGAATCTGGACGATATGTATATCCTAACTTTTCAAAATATTTCTTTGACATTGTGAATTGTTGTGTTTGAGGATCACGATTCAAGCTAATAACCTTACTTGTATGCCAAGAAGAATCTCCAGTCAAATGCCAAGTAACTTTGTCCCCTACTTGAATCCCATACTTTTCAGCTAGTTTTTCTGTTAAATAGATTCCATTTGATTGAACAGACATAACTTTTTCATCATGATCTGTGATATTCAATTTATCTTTTCCATCCAATACAAGCATCGATCTTGTTTCGGTTTTTCCCTTATTTTTAAATTCAATCGCAACACTTTTACTTGTGGCTGCTCCATACAAGTGAGTTAAATGATCATATTGTTCTTTTGTATAATCACTATTTAAACTAATTTTATATTGATATGTATTGATTATTTTATATTCCCAATCCATATAAGATTCAATCGTATCCCACAAACCAAACGAACATACAAGTAACATTGTACATCCAATAATTCCAACACATGCTGCAATACTTCTTCCTTTATTGCGAGCTATATCTCGAATATTCCATCTTGTCGATAATTTACATTTATTAAATTTTACAGACCAATCCAAACTATTCTTTTTTACCTTTGGCACTTCTAGACGCAAAGCCTCACTTGCCGTTTCCTTTAAAATCTTTCTTGAAGAAAGGTACGTTACTAAAGAAATCAAAGCTACAACCAAAACTGCTGTTTGAATCACAACCGGCAACAATACAGTATGTATATTTGGCATTTCAAAATAACTAGCTTCCATATCAATAAAGAATTGACCAATTGTTAGATATCCAACCACAACACCTAATACAGCCGCAATCAAGCTAATCATAAAACCAAACCCAATATAATGGATATAGATTTTTCGATTTTTAAATCCAAGTGCTTTTAAAGTACCAATCTGCACTCTTTGTTGGCGAACAAAACGATTCATTGTACTCATTACACTTAAAATTGCAATCATTAAAAACAATCCCGTAAATACAGGTGCATAAGTTTGACCTTCTTCTACTTCCGCTTGGTAACCTGCATATGAAAAAGAATTGTCACGATCTGTTACAGATAAAAAATTAAAATCCTTTTGAATCTCTTTTTTTACTGATGACACATTATTTTTCTTATCCACATCTACATAAGCCTTATTATATGTAACATCCACATGCATTGCGTCTTGAAAAGTTTGAGCGGACATATATACAAAGCCATAGTTTTGATGTGTTGGAAATATTTCTGTAGAATCTTTCACAAAATAAACATGATCCGGTGTGTTTACTAACCCCTTAACTTTTAGCTTCAAAGTCTGTCCAGAAACATCCAACTTTAAAGTATCTCCCACATGAATATTTAAATGATTCGCCAAATAACTATCAAACCATAATCCCTTTTTATTCGATGCATACTTTTCCCCCTCAACAATATGCATTTTAGAAATTGTATTCTCTTCCAAAACATTTGTTTCTAAAGTCACATCTTTGTATCCCTTTAATTTTGAATTTAAAACCAATGCTCGATTTACATCACTTATATGATCCATAGACTTTAATTTCTCTAAATCCGAATCTGCAACATTCGTATTTGTAATCCATAGATCCTGTAAATTATATTCTTTATAATACTCTTTAGCACTTTCATCCATACCATCCATATAGCCATGGATACCACTAAATGCCAACATTCCAATAAACACCATCAGAAAAATTGTAAAGAATTGTCCCTTATAATGCCAAAGATCACGATATAGTTTTCTTCTCAACATTACCAGTTCACCTCATCTATGTTCTTTGGTTGTTTATTCACAACATTCTCAATAATTTTTCCATTCTTTAAACGAATTACACGATCCGCCACATCTGCAATCAACGCATTGTGCGTTACAATCACAACTGTATTGTCTTTTGTACATTCGCGTAATAACTTTAAAATCTCTACTCCCGTATTTGAATCTAAAGCCCCAGTAGGTTCATCGCAAAGAAGAAGTTTTGGATTTTTCGCAATGGCACGTGCAATCGATACACGCTGCTGCTCCCCTCCACTTAATTGATTCGGAAATTTGTTTTCTTGTCCACCTAAACCAACTTTATTCAATATTTCAATGGAATCCTTTGCGTTTTTTACTACATCATGAATCAAATCCACATTTTCCTTCACCGTCAGTGTCGGCAAAATATTATAAAACTGAAAAATAAACCCAATATTTTCAGCACGATAATCCGTTAATTCTTTTTCACTATACCCACTAATATCGAGCCCATCCATATATACTTTTCCATCAGTCACATGATCCATTCCACCCATAATATTTAAAAGTGTCGACTTACCCGCTCCACTTGGGCCTAAAATCACAACCATTTCATGTTGATCAATCGAAAAAGAAACATCATCCAATGCATAAAATGCTTTTTCTCCTACTTCATACTTTTTTGATACCCCATTAAATTCTATACATTTCTTCATAATCATTCTCCTGTTAGTTATATCTAACTTTATGGTTAGTATACTCTAACTTAAAGCGTTCCTCAAGAATAAATTACGCCAATAGCGATTAAAAAGTTTTTTAATCTTTTCTTTCATGCTAAGATAAGGATACAAAAAAGAACATACAAATATGTAAGTTCTGGAGAATTTTGCAGTAAAAACTACCTACAAACTTTGTGAGAGTTGGCGTAGGTAGTTTTTATATTGTTTATTCATTTCTTTTTGATTAATTCAATAAGAAGCTAAATTACAGTGCCAATGTGAAATAGACATTAAATATACACATACAACATTATATTTTTCACATTCACTTTATATAAAGCATAAATCTATGTTTGCTGTCGAAGAAAAAAAGAACAAGATTTCTCTTGTCCTTAATTTAATTGATATCTACATTCTTGATTATTGACTAAATTCTTTAGACTTTCCAATGAACAATGCACCATATCATAAGATACTTGATCTGTATAGAAGGCTGCATGCGGTGTTACGATCACATTAGGATAAGCCTTTAATATCAATAAGTCTCGATTCTTAATAACATTATAATTATGGTCAATGTGGATAACTTCCTGTTCATTTTCAAAAGAATCAATGCCTGCTCCACCAATAATGCCATTTTCAAGACCTTCAATCAATGCATTGGTATCAATAATTTCACCACGTGATGTATTGATCATTAATACACCCTTTTTTATCTGTTTTTCACAAGTTCTTACAACCTCTTTCTTATGATATACTTCTAGTATGTGTACAAGCTTTCGATATACACCTAAAGTAGCCAAAGCCTTTGGTTTAGAAGAAAAAGACATTCATCCAAGTGACAAATGTCTTGTACTTACTCGAAACCAAAAGAAAATGGTGCCATTTGGGTATAAAACCAACAATTTAATTTTAAATGCTAGACAAGAAACGCTCTTAGAAAAGCCTTTATTTAAAGATTCCATGCATTGTATTGTGCCTGCTGGAAGTTTCTACGAGTGGGATTTAGGTAAAAATAAAGTGGAATTTTATTGCGATCACATTCTCTATTTTGCAGGAATTCTTATTGATGATCACCTTGTCATTGTTACCACGGATGCCAATGCATATGTAAAACCTGTGCATTATCGAATGCCAGTCATACTTGAAAAAGAAGATATAGATCCTTGGTTAAAAGATATTTCTAGAACCCAGGAAATCTTATCCAAACCAGGCATTGCACTTCAAAGAAAGCAGCTACAAGAACCACTTTTCTAAAGGAGATCTTATGAATATTACAGAGTTTCAAAAATCTAGATTCGGACTTTTTATCCATTGGGGAATCTATTCCATTCCAGCACGAGGTGAATGGGTCAGAAGCAACGAAGAAATGAAAGAAGAAGATTATATTCCTTTTGCGAATGAATTTGACCCAGATCTATTTGATCCACACCAATGGGCTAAATTGGCCAAAAAAGCCGGTATGAAATATGCCGTAATGACTGCCAAACACCACGATGGATATTGTATGTTTGATACAAAGACTACAGATTGGAAGGCAAATCATGATTATGTCAGAGAATTTTTAGATGCGTTTAGAGAAGAAGGATTAAAAGTCGGTCTATATTATTCCCTACTTGATTGGCATCATCCGGACTATCCTCACTATAAAGATCGACATCATCCAGAAAGAAACAATGTAAAATATGATAAACCGATTTGTTTTTCAAACTATTTGAATTATATGCATACTCAAATCAAGGAATTACTTACAAACTATGGAAAGTTGGATATCATGTGGTTTGACTTTTCTTATGACAATATGACAAAAGATGTATGGGATGCCCACAAAATCGTAACAATGGCAAGAACTTACCAGCCAGACATGATCATCGACAATCGTCTAGAAGGAGATGGTGTACATCCTGGAACCATTATGGATGCACATCCTAGTTTTACAGCCGGTGATTTTACTTCACCTGAACAAATGATTCCTCCTCAAGGTTTACCTGTGCCTTGGGAAGCTTGCATCACTATGAATGAACATTGGGGATATTGCGCTAAGGACACGAATTATAAATCTGCTAAGCTAATCATCCGTACTCTAGTTGAATGTGTATCCAAGGGAGGAAATATGATTTTAAATGTGGGACCGGATGCTAGAGGACAATTTCCTAAAGAATCTATCCAAGTATTGAATGAAATCAGGGAATGGATGAAATTAAATGAAGCTTCTATTTATGGATGCACAAAATGTGAATTAGATAAACCCGAATGGGGAAGATACACACAAAAGGGAAATAAAATTTATGCGCATATTTTAGATGAGAGTATTTTTGATATACCTATTAAAATTCGAAAAGAAAAAATCCAAGGCATAAGAAGATTGTCTGATCATTCTCAAATCAAAATTCAAACGCCTTGGAACGCAGAAAGTTTTCCTGACTATACATTTATCCATATTGATTCCAATTCACACCATTGTCCAGATCCAATTGACACAGTGATTGAAATCACATTAAGAGACTAGCTTAAATTCTTGCTGGTTTCTTTTACTATATAGATCGGTCTTTGTTTACTTTCCATATAATCTTTTGTCGTATATTGACCTAAAATGGCCACAAATAACATTTGAAGTCCACTCAAGAACAGGATCAAACATACTAAATGAAACATGGATGTGACATGTACTAATAGTCCAAATATAGCCATTATAATCGATGAAATCATAATAACGGTCCCTATATTTCCAATCCATACAATCGGTGCTATAGAAAAGGAAAACATACCTTCCATCGCATATGCGAATAGTTTAGAGAAATTCCATTTAGAATTACCTGCTGCTCGTTGTACATTATGGAATTCAATCCATTTTGTATCAAATCCTACAAAAGAAAATAATCCTTTCATATAACGATTGTATTCTTTTAATTCTAGAATCGCATCCACCATTTGTCTTGACATCATACGAAAATCACCACAACCATCGCTCATATCCATTTTGCACATCTTCTGCATCACTTTATAAAAGGTATGCGATAAAAAGTTACGAATCTTACCTTCACCCGTACGGTCCACTCTTTTTCCTGCACAACAAGCATAGCCTTCTTCACTAACCGCCTTATACATTTCTTTTAATAAGACAGGAGGATGCTGCAAATCGGCATCCATGATCACAACATAATCGCCACTTGATTTCTTTAATCCGGCAAACATGGCAGCTTCTTTACCGAAGTTTCTAGAAAAAGAAACAAATTCACAACGATCATCCTTTAAGCTTAATGCTCTTAATATATCTTTTGTATGATCCTTGGATCCATCGTCCACAAACAACAATTCATAGGTGATTCCTTCTATTTCATTCAATACTTCACTTGTCTTTTTATAAAACATAGAAAGAACTTCTTCTTCGTTAAAACAAGGAACGACAACGCTAATTTTGTTCATACAACATTTCCTCCTTCTTAGAAAATATATGGGATTTACATAAGAAATAATTGGCCAAAACAGTAATCACACTGACTAAAATCTTAGATAATAAATTTGAAATATGTAAGCCATCAATACAAATAGCCAATAGTAGGTTTTCAACAAGTAATGTCATAAATCGAAGTCCAAAAAACTCAATACACTCTTTTTTCATATCATTACTTGAATGAAATACAACTTTACGGTTTGAAAAATACGCAAAAATAACGGCTACCATCCAAGCTAAACTATTACTAATTAGCCAATGGATTCCTATTTTTAAACTTATAAAATAAACCATATAATTCACAAGAGTTGTCATAACTCCAACGATTCCATAGCTTATAAATTCTTTGACTTTTTCCATATCCATAATCCTCCTATCATAATTGAAAGAACACTTATACATAGTCCTAGTTTTTTTAATGGCGCATGAAATTGAATCGTAATTGTGTGGCTTCCTTTTTTGATTTTGCATCCCACAAAAGCCTTATTCACAATTTCAACATCCTGTTTTTTTCCATCCATATATATTTCATATCCCTTTTCATAAGGATATGAAGTTACAAGATAGCCATCCTTCTTTACGTTTACCTGTCCTTTAAACACAGCATCTGATCTCATCTCATTTACTTTCGTTACACTTCTTTTAAAAGCACCCATATCACATGTATATACACGAATATTGGATATCTTATATTTTCCTTTGGATAAAGTAACATCAAATTGTTTTAATTCTTTTCTAGAAAGAATATACGTAAAATGTTTATTTCCGTTTGGATATACAGAATGTTTTTTTGACAATGTATTCTTCATTCCGTTTATAGATATAAAAACTTTTTTATTCGTATAATTCTTTATATCAAAATCAATACAGATCAGTTTATTTTTAGCATCAAAATCAATGGGTATTATTTTTTTCGTTTTCTTTTTGTTCTGAATCAAAATCGATTGATCTAAATTCTTTATAAGTTTCATCTTTGAGGCATAATCATTACTTGTTTCACCATTCACAATCGTACGATTATAGATGGTATCCAAATTATATGGATAAAAGAGTTTATCAAACTCAGATTCACTCAACGTATCACTTGTGACATAGACCATTGGAAATACATTTTTATTCTTCAATAATTTATATTTTCCTTTACTATCTACTTCTTTATATCCATATAAATTAGAGTCTTTACTCAATACATTTTGAATCCCCATCATACTCAAATATAAATAATTCTCACTATCCGTTATGATTGTTCGATTGGATTGGGAAATCGGACTTTTTATAATGTCATAAATGAAAGTGTTATATAAAGAATTGCTTGTTGACGTATAACTTGATGCCTTCATTTCTTTTAAATCATATATGTGATTGACACTATAACCCACCTGATCTAAATCGGCTGTTCTTTGTTTCAAATCATTTCTTTGCATCAATTTTTGTTTATCCTTGGAATACATTGAATTATAGAGTTTTAAATCTAAACACTGATTGTAGTTGAATCCTGTAAAGACAATCATAGGTACAAGGGCATACGTCATTAGACATTCTTTTTTATCCATAAAGTAATAGCCAATAAGCACAAGTGAAATTAATAATCCAAGAAGTGTTGTTTTTGTACAAAGAAATAAACTAGCTAAAACAAGTAAACCTTTATTCAACTTTCTTTCTTGTAACCAATAGGAAAGGATCATAAGCACGAGTGGTAAACATAGCACCAATATTTTTGTGCGTGCATATAAAGTTCCATTCAATATATAAGAGAACATTGGAAAAACAAACATTAAAATCAACAGAATCGATAGTTTCCTTGTCTTTTCAAATTGAATTCCTTGAAATAGGGCAATCCAGCTAATCACAGTCAATCCACATCCATAGCTATCATAGACAAGTCCTTTTAAAGTAACGTTTGGGATTAATAAATTGAATAGGTTGGTTTGTACAACAGATTTATGATTGTTTAAAATCAAATATCCGGTTGGCAGCCATAAAATCGTAGCCATACCAATACCAATAAGAATCGGAATCAGAATATCTTTTATCATATGGTTTTGATCATAATCATATAAAAGCAGAATCAATATCATGCCTGGTGTATAGAAATAGTTATGGAAAAGTGCCATAACTACACATAGACTAATCCATTGTCTTTTATTTTTATCGATTAGAATGAATGAAAGAAATAAAAAGGGTAAAATTTCTACAAACATGATTTGTTGGTGGGACTGAAAGAAGCAATTGGCGCATATGCAACACACGCTTGAAAAGAAGCTTACTGTGTCTTTGTATCCTTTATTTCTTAGCCAGTAATAACAAAGTCCTCCTGTAGATGACCATAGAAGTGTTGCATAACCTATAATAAAGAAATGTATTGGAATATTTGGAAATAAATAAGAAACTAAAACGTCTGGCCTTAATAGTCCATAATATGAAAAGCTAAAGGCATTGGCTTGTCCTTGAAGATTCGCAAAACTATCTGGAAGTAATTGTTGGGTCTGTCAAAAATAGTCTGCCAAAGATATATGTTGGGATAACCAATCTAACTTTGATCCATACATGGAATATGTGGATACACAGAGCACAAATAAAATGGGTAATATAAATAGTATTGTAATGTAAAACGTATCTCTCTTTTTCATGGTTTTACTATACAAAATAAATCTTAAGTATCGACAAAAGGAAATATTAAACTTTCCTAAATATATTAAGAAGATTTAAGAAATGCATAAGTAGAGTGTTAAGAAATGTTTGATAGAATTTTTTTGGTGATAAGTGTGAAAAAGTTATTATTATGCATCTTAAGTTTAATACTTTGTCTAAATACATCTGTAATTCATGCCCAAGAGCCTGAATCTTTAATGATTGTGGCCCATCCGGATGATGAAACAATTTGGGGTGGATCTCATTTAATCAATGGAAATTACACGGTTTTATGTATTACGAATGGAAACAATAAAAAAAGAAAAAAAGAATTTATGAAAGTCATGGAGAAAACACATTCTAAAGGTATTATTTTATCTTTTCCTGATAAGACAAAGGGTAAGCGTGATAACTGGAAATCTTGTAAAAAGGATATCCAAAGAGAAATCAAAAAAGAAATCGATTCTAAGGATTGGTGCAAAATTGTAACGCATAATCCAGATGGAGAATATGGTCATATCCATCATAAAAAGGTATCTAAGTATGTTACTATGATTTTAAAAAAAGAAGATAAGACAGATCAGCTTATATATTTTGGTACGTATACATCAAAGAAAAACAAGGCTAAATTAGAGAATGAAAAGAAATTATCCAAAATAGATTATGATAAGAAATTGGATATCATTCAATTGTATTCTTCTCAATCGAAAGTGATGGATCATTTACATCATATGTTGCCTTATGAAAATTGGAAACCCTATAGTAATTGGGGTAAAATAGAATAAAAGAAAGGGGATGTGAACATGCAAACGCGTATTTTAGTGGCGGATGACAATGCAGAAATCCGTGAAATATTAAGAATTTTATTAACTGGCGAAGGATATGAAGTGATTGAAGCTAAAGATGGAAATGAGGTCCTTCAATTGTTTGATTCTTCCATCGATTTAATCGTCCTTGATATTATGATGCCGAATATGAATGGTTACCAGACTTGTTTAAAGCTTCGTGAAACAAGCAATGTTCCCATCCTATTTTTAACAGCTAAAGGATTAGATTCGGATAAGACGCTTGGTTTTTCAAGTGGTGCCGATGATTATTTGGCAAAGCCTTTTTCGTATAGTGAATTAACGGCAAGAGTTAAAGCTTTACTTCGTCGTTATCAAGTTTACAAGGGTAAAAAAGAAGAAATATTACTTGATACAGAAAAGGATTTAAGTATGGATGGTCTTACTTTGCGTTATGCCCAACAAAATGCAGAGGTCAACGGAAAGGAAGTTGAATTAACAGATATTGAGTTTAATATTTTGAGTACGTTAATGAAGAATCCTAAACAAATTTTTTCAGCTGAACAATTGTATGAAAAAGCATGGAATGAGCCGTATTATTATTCGGCAAATAATACAATCATGGTTCATATTCGTAATCTTAGAAAGAAAATCGAGAAGGATCCCGCCAATCCAGTATACATAAAAACAATTTGGGGAAAGGGGTATCGTTTTGAATAAAAAAATAACGAGACTGTATCTTTCCCTTCTTGTTTTTTTATTGAGTTTTTTCGCAATATATTCTCAAAGATTTGTCGTATACGATTATTTAAATACTCATTATAAGTATTCGGATACTTTATCTAAGGAAAAAATAAAAGAGGCGAAGGCTTATTTAGATGAACAAGAACAAGTGGATTTTATGAACCACACTCAAATTCGTAAAGATTTAAATCAATTATTAAAAAAGGGAAGTTATCAAGTCATTTTATATAAAACAAAATCAAATAAACCAGATGATAAAGTCATCGATTCTATACTTGCGTTTTGTGGTCGGGCTCCTTTAAAAAATGCACAAAAGTATAATATTTTTATAAACAGTTCAAGTAAAATAAGTTGTATTGAGTGGTATCCATCTTTCACGAATTATTATCATTCTTATCGTATTTTCGACTGTATTTTAAGTCTTATTATAACAATTCTTTTTTATTTACTTTTAAAAAATCTTAAACCACTCCGTTCAAAGAAAAACGTCTTCTATTCTTTATCCAGTCGTATGATGTTCTCTTTTCTTTGTGCAACATTGTTGGTATTAACTTCTTTTTCATTTCTATATTTAAATCGCAGTGCTGTCTTTGAGTTTTTAATGGATACTTTTTATCAATCGGAAGATTATTCTTCTTATGTAAAGAAATTAGAAAAACAACTCCAAAATTTTGATTTAACGAAAGAAAACAAAAAAGTCATCAATCATATATTAAAAGAAAATGCACTCAATCATGCGTATGTGGAATTATATGATCAGGATGGAATCTATTTTACGGACAAATCTCCATTAAGCAGCAATAATTTATTGTTTTTATATAGTTTTGATGATTTAGATGTCTTGGAAGCCCCATTGTACTATGATTATCCAATACATTTTAAAAACCAATCCGTTTATTTATATATCACTTCTTTTCCAATGATTCCATTCCAAATTCCTTATATTATTCTTTCACTTTTGGTTTCCTTCTCTTTCTATTTGATTATCCTACAAAGCTTTATCCGTAAACGAATTCAGTCCATTCAAAATTTACAGGAAGATGTGTTTACTTTAGCGATTGGTGATTGGAATCATGAAATTACAGTTAGTGATAAAGATGAGATTGGACGTTTAGCTCAGGATTTGAATCAAATGCGTATTGCCTTTCTACAAACAATGGACAATGAACAACAGGCGCGTGTTGCAAATAAAGAATTAATTTCTTCTTTATCCCATGATTTAAGAACTCCACTAACAACATTAAAGGGGTACCTTGAAATCATGAATTTAAAAAGGGATGATATTAAATTTCGTGATCAATATCTTCAAAAATGTTTAGATAAGGTTGAAGAAATCACGTATCTTTCCAATAAAATGTTTGAGTATTCTCTTGTCTTTTCAACAGAATATAATTCGGATTTATCGAGTATTCCTGTTCAAAAGGTCATGGATACATTGGTTGATCATATTCAGTATTTAAGAGAAATGGATCTTCATATTTTATATGAACCTTTACAAACTTCTCTATCTATGGATGCGAATTTTGCGATGATGCAAAGAATACTAAACAATATATTCTCAAATATTCAAAAATATTGTGATCCTTGGAAAGATATCGTGATTCAAACAACGATTGAAGAAAATCAATTAAAAATGAGTTTTACAAATTCAATCAATCATCATTTGGATAAAGTCGAAAGTAATGGAATTGGTTTAAAGAGTGTCAAAAAAATGATAGAAATCCATCATGGAACTTTCTATCAAGACGAAACAAATGATTTATTTACTATTATATTGACTTTCCCTATTTATCAGTAAGAGTGATTCTTACTGATTTTTTATTACAAAAACAAAAAAATTATGATATTATTACTAGCGTTCGCTTTTTGGTACATATTGGAAACGTCTTTGATTGAACAACACAAAAAGTCATTTAGGAGGAGAAAATATATGCCAAAAACAAAATTCGAAAATATTGTATTCACTTTATTCATGTCTTTTTTAATGGTTTATGCCATGATTTGTTACAACATCGCACTTAATATGGGTGGAATGTCTAATCAAGTCTTTTTATTAGCCTTTCATGAATTGGTTATCATGTGGCCGATTGCTTTTATTTTAGAATATTTCTTTGTTGATAAACTAGCACATTACTTTGCCTTTAAAGTTGTAACACCGAAGGATCGTCCTTTCTTTATCACACTTGCGATTTCTTTCTACATTATTTGTATTATGTGTCCAATCATGAGTTTGATTGCGACCATTCTATTCAAAACACCAGGTGTCCAAATTATTTCAGTTTGGTTTATGACTATTTTATTTAATTTTCCAATGGCTTTCTTTTGGCAAATTTGTTATTGTGGACCAACTATAAGATGGTTGTTTGGAAAGCTATTTAACTAGAAGCAAATGTTGCTTCTTTTTTTTCTTTGATTATAATTAGATTGATATTGAAAGGACTGTTTTAATATGAATAAAGAGTTGATTGAAGAACTAAAAGCACAAGATTTTAATGTAGTGGCTGTATCTAAAACGCGTACAAAGGAAGAAATTGATGAAGTCGCAAAAATGGGTCTAACTACTTTTGGAGAAAATCGTGTACAGGAATTTATAGATAAGTATGATCCAAAATATACTTGGCACATTATTGGGCATCTACAGACAAATAAAGTGAAGTATATTGTTGGAAAGGTTGATGTGATTGAAAGCTTGGATTCATTGAAACTTGCTGAAGAAATTGAAAAACAGGCAAATAAACATGACATCATTCAAAAAGTATTGGTAGAACTAAAAATTTCGGAAGATCCAAACAAAACGGGATATCCTTTTAAGGATGCGAAAAATTTTATTTCTCAATTACAGGAATTTAAACATATTCAAATCAAAGGAATTATGTGTGTTGCTTCAAAAACAGAAGATCAAGCATTAGTAGAATCTGAATTTGAACAGATGCACACCCTTTATTTAGAGCTAAAAGAGCAATATCCAGATATAGACACTTTATCCATGGGTATGTCTCAAGATTATAAGTTAGCAGTTAAGCATGGTTCGAATACAGTTCGAATTGGACGCGCAATTTTTGAATAATTTTTTAAACAGTGCTATACTAATCCCATGCAAAATTCAAAGAAAAGAAAGTTGAAACCACAAAACCTACTTATTGTTTTGGCATGTATATGTTTGATTATAGGGACTTTCGTAGTTTTATTATCCAATCACTCAACTTCTAATTCAGATTCAAAGGCAAAAACAGGCAATAAACATTACGAAACGATTGCGACTGTCATGATTGATGCTGGACATGGTGGTTATGATGGGGGAACCATTGCAGAAGATGGTACTACCGAAAAAGATTTAACTTTGGCTTTAGCTTTAGAAACAGGTAAACAACTAAAAAAACTAACTCCAGAAATCAAAGTTGTCTATACTCGTACAAGCGATAAAGTAACGTGGCCAGAAGATGAAACAGAGGATTTAAAAGCGAGAGTTAAGATGGCAAAAAAAGAAAAAGCCGATTATTTCTTCTCATTCCATATCAATTCAAATGTAGATCCTACTTGTTCTGGATATGTTTCTTATATTCGTCAAGACGATAAAGCAAGTGAACAGATCACAGAATATATATGTAAAAACTTATCTGGTTTAGATTGGACACATGACCGTGGTACTCTTACAACTGAATTTTATCCTCTACATGTGGTTGACGAGCAAAAAATTCCAGCCATATTATTTGAAGCTGGTTTTAGTACGAATACCAAGGAAATACAAAAGCTTAAAAATCCAACAAATCAAAAGAAGGTTGCCCAGGCTATTGCGAAGGCTTTCAACAAATATATTACTGAAAATAAATAAAGGATGTTTACTACGCACATGTAGTTAAACATCCTTTTGTGTTAATGTATCTGGTAAAATCAATCGTACAGATTCTATACGATTTTTTTCTACTTTCAAGACTTTAATGCGAATTCCATTTGGTAAAGTCGTTTCATCATTTGTCTGTGGTAAACGACCAAGTGCATCGATTACTAAACCTCCAACTGAATCAAAGTCTTCACTATCTAAATCTAAATCTAAATAATCGTTTAAATCATGTAAACTTAAATATCCTTTGACATCATATGTTTGATTATTTAATTTCACAATATTTTCTTCTTCGTGTGCATCGTATTCATCCTGAACATCACCGACGATTTCTTCAATGATATCTTCTAACGTAACGATACCTGAAAATTCTCCATATTCATCCATGACTATCGCAAGATTAAATGTGGATTGTTTCATTTCAATCAATAATTCTGATACTTTTTTATTTTCATATGTGAACTTTGGTTTACGAAGAATCTTTTGCATATCAAAATGTGAAAAATCATCATACATCAACAAGTCTTTCATATTGACAATACCTATAATATTATCAATTTTATCTTGATAGATTGGAATACGCGTAAACTTTTCTTCTCTAAATATTTCCAATAAGTCTTTATATGTACTATCCACTTCTGCCATTACAACATGTACACGAGGTACCATAACATCTTTAGCTTTGGCATCCCCTAAATCAAACACTTTATTGATCATATCTTTTTCATCTTCTTCGATGACACCTTCTTCGTGAGAAACGTCTACAATTGTACGCAACTCACTTTCAGTCATAGATATGTTTTTATTTGGATCTTGTATGCCCATTAATTTTAAAATACCTGAACTGAATAAATTCACAAACCAAATAATCGGTGTTAAAACTTTCATCAAAAGTGAAATAATCGGAGCATACGTAATTGCGAGTTGATCTGCATTCACTGTTGCCCATGTTTTAGGTGTAATTTCTCCAAAAACCAAAATTAAAAAAGTAATGATAAAAGTAGCAATACTAACAGCTGCTCCACCAAAGGAATAAGCAATCAATGAGGCAATACTTGCAGCTGAAGTATTCACTAAGTTATTACCAATCAATATAGCACTTAGCATTTTTGATTGATTTTCTAATATTCTTAAAGCTAATGATGCTTTTTTATTTCCTTCATCTTCTAAAGTTCTCAAGCGAATCTTACTAACTGAAACCATTGCCGTTTCAGCTGAAGAAAAGAAGCCTGATAAAGCTAATAAAATAACTAATTCAAGGATTTGTATCCATAAATCCGAGTCCATTTTTCACACTCCCTATATTTTTGAATATTGTATCATACTCACGATATTCTAGGAAGAGCAAGTCGAATCGCTTTCTCTACGATTTCTATTGTTGGATTTTTAAATCCTTTTACTTCTCCATCCATATTCGCATAAATCATTTCATTTTCTGTATCTAAATGAACTGTTTTAGCTTGATACATCGTAACTAAATCTTTATATTGAAGGTGATTTCCTTCTTGATATTTCTTTGCCAATCGAACTATTTGATGTCTCTTTACATCTGAAATCAAACAAACATCCATCCAGCCATCATCAATATTGGCATCTGGACACGGCTTAAATCCTCCACCATAGTATTTTCCATTCGCAAACACAAGGAATCCATATTTCCCTTTTGGTAATTTTTTAGTATCAATCTGAATTTGATAGTCTTGACCTATTGGTTTTCTTAAACTAATCAATGTTGATAAAACATAGGGTATGATTCCTTCTGTCTTTATATTCTTTTTTAATGCATTTACCTGACGTGCAACCTCCACGTCAAATCCAAAAGAAACTGTATTTATTGAATATTCTCCATTCACTTTAATCAAATCACAGTCCATATATTCTGGATCTGAATAATTTGCCAGATTTAAAAAGTCTTCACGTTTTAAATCTTCGAAATATTTCACAAAATCATTCCCCGTTCCAATTGGAATCACAGAAATAGTCACATTTTCTTTTTCGGCACACCCATTAATAACTTCATGCAAAGTACCATCTCCGCCACACACATACAAATGTACAGGTTCATTGGATAGAGCATACTTTTTTGCGATAAACGTTGCATGTTCAGGACCTTTTGTTTTTTCAATGATAATACGTTTTCCTTGAAAATGCTCTTTGACTTCTTGTATTAATTCATATTGACTGTTTTTCCCTGATTTGGGATTTACAATAAATACATCCTTCATATAATTATTACCTCTTTATGACTCAATCAATCTTTGTACACATTCACTCGCAAGTACCAATCCGGCACTTGCTGGTACAAAAATAGCACTAGGCAATGGTTGTCCTGACTCTACTGGAATCGGTTGTTCTAAAGATGCCACCACCCAGATTTTATTGCGTATACGATTTTTTCTTTTCCACTGACGAATCTGTTTAGCCATTGGATCATAACTCGTTTTTTCTACCTCTGTAACTACTAATTTTTTAGGATCTTTACGTCTAGCCATTCCCATACTTGATAAAAACGGTATATTTCGCTCAATACATGCTTGCATCAAATCTTTTTTACTCTGAATGGAATCAATACAGTCTACGACAAAATCAATGGGTTGCGAAAATATTTCATCATCTTTTGTTTGATCATAAAAACATGCATATGTATCTACAATACAATTAGGATTTAGTGTACTAATTCGTTTCTTTAATACATCCACTTTAACTTCATTAACTGTATCTAAAGTCGCTACTAATTGTCGATTGATATTACTTGGTTCCACACAATCTTTGTCTATAAGAATTAAATGACCAATTCCAGTTCTTGCTAAGGCCTCTACGCAAAAAGAACCGACTCCTCCAACTCCAACAACAAGGACTGTCTTATCATTTAGTGCTTCTAACGCTTCTTTTCCCAGCAACAATTCACTTCTCTCATTTGTCTTCATCCATCAACCATTCCTTTACTGCACTATATATTTCATCTCTATTCTGTGCTTCAAACCAATGTACAGGCATCTGATTCTTAAACCATGTATATTGTCTTTTCGCATATTGTCTAGAATGTGTTTTTATAGCTGTCTTTACTTCATCGATACTCTTTTCTTTTAAGAAATAATCTTTAAACTCTTTATATCCAATTCCTTGAAAACTTGTATATTCCCACGTTTCTGGATTTGTAAATAAATCTTTTACTTCTTTGACCAAACCATTCTCGAACATAATATCTACTCTTTTATTGATTCGATCATGTAAAATATCTCGATTCACATCTAAACCTAAAAAATATACATCATACAATGGTATATGCTGTTGTTTGTCTTCTTGTTCTGATTTTGAAGTACCACTATGACAAATTTGTAGAGCACGAATCAATCTCTTGCGATTGTTTGGATGAATTTTTTCTAGAGCTTTTTCATCTTTTTCTTTTAACATTGCGACCAATTCTTCATTCGTTTTCGAATTCAAAAAAGTTGTATAGGCGATATCTTCGTTTTCTTCTTGAAATTCATAGTCATATAATGCTGCTTTTAAATAAAGTCCTGTTCCTCCGCATAAAATAGGAAACTTTCCTCTTTTTACAACATCTTCGATAGCTGTACGACATTTTTCTTGAAAAACCTTTACATTGTAAGGTTCATTATAATTTTGAACATCAATTAATTCATGATGTATGCCTTGCATTTCTTCTTGTGTTACTTTGGCCGTGCCAATATCCATTTTTTTATATACTTGCATACTATCGCAAGAAATAATTTCTCCATCCAATTGTTTGGCTAACCATACAGAAAGGCTTGTTTTTCCAATTCCAGTTGGTCCTACGATTGCTAAAACTTTTTGTCTATCCACGTTCAAATTCCTTTCTCAGCTCACCATCACTCATCACAATAACTGTAGGTCTTCCATGAGGACAGTGATATGGTTGTTTACACTTTTGTAAATCTAAAATGACTTGCTCCATTTCCTGCATAGATAATGGTCGATTAAAACGAATTGAACTATGGCATGCCATAGTCGCAATCATATGTTTTCTAAGTTTTGCCATATCTACATCTTGATTTTCCACAAAATAATCTAATAAATCTTGTAAGAATTGTTTTTGGTCCACATCATGAAACCATAATGGAATTTCACGAAGAATCAATTGATCCGTTCCAAATGGTTCAAATTCAATCCCAAAGAATGCTGTTTTTTCATTAATAGTCATATATTGAGCCAATACATTACTTGAGACGTCCAATTGAATAGGAACCATAAGCGGTTGTTTGTTTGTACATTGAACCAATAATTTTTCGTTTAACTGCTCATAATGATATCTTTCCTGAGCAGCATGCTGATCCACGATAACCAAACCTTCTTCATTACTACATAAGATATAGGAATCATGCAATTGAGCTAATACTTGAAGGTGCAAAAAAAATTCTGGACCTTTATCATTCTTATCTTCCTTAGGAATTGGATATGAAATCGGTTCTTCCTGTATTTTTATTTCAGGAGCTGGTTTTTCTTCATATATCTGTATCTGCTCCTTTTTTTCTTTGATAACTACAGGATTATAATTTTTAAAACTCTGTTCAATCGATTTATTCTTTTTTGGCTCTTGCTTAACAGGATATGAATATTGTATTTCTGGCTGTTCAAATGCAACACTCTTCTTTTCAGGTTTACTAACAGCTACTGTTTTTAAAGAAGCATTTAAAGCATCTTGAATTGTTGTCTTGATTAAATCTAGCATTTCGCCTTGTTTTGACAAACGAACCTCCCATTTATTAGGGTGTACGTTTACGTCAACCAATTGTGTATCTGAATCCATTTGTAAAACAACGATTGGAAAACGATTCGGCGGCATATAATCACTATATGCATCTAGAATTGCTTTTTGGATTGCGACACTGCGAATCAATCTTGTATTTAAAGTTAAAAACATAAAATATTTTGTGGCCCGATTGATTTTGGGCTGGATTGCATATCCATGAATATGAAAATCTTCATTGTTTCCTTCAAATGGAATTGCATTCTGAGCTACTTCTTTACCATACATTTGGTATAGAATTTCTTGGATATTTCCATTGCCACTTGTTTGAAACACTACTCTTCCATCATGAGATAGTTGAAAACGAATTTGTGGATGGGATAATGCCATCTTATTCATTAAATCGGCAATTACAGAAAATTCATAAGAAATACTCTTTAAATGTTTGAATCTTGCGGGTGTTTTAACAAATAATCCAGAAACATCTAATTTTGTTCCTCGTGGACAATTACAACTTTCATCAACATCCAAACTTCCATAGTTGTATCTTAATAAAGTACCTTCTTCACCATTGCTTGTCTGCAATTCAACTTGGGTAACAGAAGCAATACTTGGTAAAGCTTCCCCTCTAAATCCCATAGTTTGAATATTGAATAATTCTTCTTCTGAATGCATTTTACTTGTGGCATGTCGCATAAAAGCTAAATGTGCATCTTCATGATCCATTCCACAGCCATCATCTGTAATCACAATTCGTTCAATACCACCTTGGTATACTTCAACTTCTATGACTGTAGCACCTGCATCAATACTGTTTTCAACGCATTCCTTTACAATTCCAGCTGGTCTTTCTACGACTTCACCAGCCGCAATCATATTTGTCAAATGTTCACTCAATACATGTATCTTAGCCATACTTCGCACCTCCATTCATATGAATTTCATATTTATGATTCAATTTTTTCACTTAGTTTTTTTAACTCATAAAGACAATCCAAAGCATCTCTAGGAGTCATTGAGTCGATATCTAATTCTTGTAGTTGTTGTAAAAGTTGTGACTTTTCTGGTTGAACTTGATCCATCACAAATAAACTTGGTTGATAATTTTGATTGTTATCTTGATTTTCAAAATTCAATAAAAGTTGTGAAGCTCTGTCTAAAACCACTTTTGGTAAATGTGCGAGTTTAGCAACATTGATACCATAAGATTTATCAGCCTTTCCTTCAATAACACGATATCTAAATTCAATCTCATTTTTTTCTTCACGAACATCAACATGTACATTGCGCATAGATTGATGTTCTTCCGCCAATTCCGTTAATTCATGATAGTGCGTCGAAAATAATGTTTTTGCTCCGATTGCTTCATCAATATATTCAAGCATTGCTTGAGCAAGAGCCATACCATCATAAGTTGCAGTTCCACGACCAATTTCATCAAATAAAATCAAGGAATGTTTTGTAGCATAACGTAAAGCTGTATTGGCTTCCATCATTTCCACCATGAATGTACTTTTTCCTGTCAATATATCATCCGATGCGCCGATTCTCGTAAAGATTCGATCAAAAATTGGAAGTTGTGCTGTTTTAGCTGGAATAAAACTTCCCATTTGTGCCATAACTACAAGTAAGGCATTTTGTCGCATATATGTAGATTTACCACCCATGTTTGGTCCAGTAATCAATTGTATATGTTCTTCTTCTGACATTTTCCAATCATTTGAAACATATCTCTTCTTTTTCATACGATCATCCAAAATTGGGTGCTTACCCTCTACCACATTAACATTGTAACCTGGATGGAAAACTGGACATACATATCCTTTTTCACTGGCAAGAATTGCCAAAGATACAAGGACATCAATTGTAGATAATGCTTGTGCACATGCATGCAAATCAAATAAATCTCTTTTGATTCGCATTAATAAATCATTAAACAAACTTTGTTCTAGTTTTACCTTTGTCTCTTGTGCATGTAAAATTTGTTCTTCTTTTTCTTTTAATTCTTGTGTAATGAATCGTGTCGCATTCGCAAGTGTTTGTTTCGGGTGATACCCAAATTCTTCTTTAATATTACCTAAATTTCCATTACGAACTTCAATATAATATCCAAATACACGGTTATATCCTACTTTTAATGATTTAACCCCTGTTCTTTCACGTTCTTTCGCTTCTAATTCCAGGATAAAGTCTTTTCCTTGTTTTGCTATTTTTCGAACTTCATCCAATTCTTGATTGTATCCATCATTAAAGACTCCACCTTCTTTTAGTGTTAATGGTGGATTTTCTATAATCGCATTTTTTATTTCATTGTATAATTCTTGGCAGTCTGGCACATCATTAAATTCTGGATATGAATTCAACGAAGACGCTAAATCTAAAATAGGCTTTGCGTGTTCTAATGTTGCTACAAGTTGAAGTACATCTCTAGGACTTGCATTCCCATAAGCCATACGACTCGCAAGTCTTTCCATATCATACACATACACTAAATGTTCTTTTAGATTTTCTCTTAACATAAAGTTTTCTTTTAAATCTTTGACCGCCACTTGTCTTTTCGCAATCTTTTCTGCATCAATCAATGGATATTCAATCCATCGTTTTAACATTCTTGATCCCATTGCACTTTGACACTTATCCATAAAAGACCATAGACTTTCTGCCTTGGCATTCGAAGATTGACTTGAAACCAACTCCAAATGATTCTTTGTTTCATAATCCATAACAAGCACTTTATCTTTGTCCATAGATTCTATGGGCAAAAAATGATCAATCCGTTGTTTTTGTGTGTCTTTTAAATAGGCCATTAAAAGTGCAAATGCTTCTTTCAAAGATTCAGATTCAATTCCATTTAACAAAGGTAGATCCTCAAGATCAATATTTGCCTTTTTATGTTTTGAAATGAGCATCGTATCCATTTCTTCTAGGGCAGCCATCCATTTTTTATCCATTGTCATCGGACAAACAAGCTCACTTACATTTTGTTCCAAAAGAGCCTTTTGTAGCGCCACCAAAGATCTTTGTAGCGTTTGATACTTTAATTCCCCTGTGCTTAATTCACAATATATGACTGTAATTTCAAAACTTGAAACATCACAAGATGCCATATAATTTGTTGACTTGGCATCCATTGTTGCATCCATATAAGTTCCAGGTGTAATTATTTTAATAATTCCCCGGTCAACCAATCCTTTTGCGCTAGACGGATCTTCCAATTGTTCGCAAATAGCTACTTTATACCCTTTTTTGACTAATCTTTGAATATATGAATTTGCGGCATGAAAAGGAATACCACACATAGGTACCTTTTCTTCAACGCCTGCACTTCTTCCTGTTAATACTAAATCTAATTCTTGAGAAACCAATTTTGCGTCTTCAAAAAACATTTCATAAAAATCTCCTAAACGATAAAACAAAATCGAATCTGGATTTTCTTCTTTCATTTTCAAGTAATGCTGCATCATTGGTGTATATTTTTTTTCTGCCATAAATCATCATCCTAACATGACTATTATACCAAAAATTCGAGATAATTATGTTATAATTAAAAATACTGAATAAGGAGGTTTTGTTAATGAAACAAACAATTCAATGGAAAAACAAATCCATCCAAATTGATATTGGTTTGATTCTAATTCTTATCCTTTTTGGTATGACAAGTTGTTTTGCACTATACAATTCTTTTAACCTGATAAAATTTGGAAGCGGAAGTTCCTACTTATATCGTCAGTTATTTTGGTTTATTGTAGGATTTGTCGCAATGTTTTTCCTTTCAATTCTTCAAAACAAAAAAATATATTCATATATGGATATGGCCTATAAAATTTTAATGCTATGTCTTGTTTATTTATTTTTCTCACGCTTATTATTTAATTTTGTGGGAATCACACTTCCTTTTGCCAGTGAAGTTAATGGTGCTATTTCATGGTTTCAATTGCCTTTGATTGGTAGTTTTCAGCCAAGTGAATTTATTAAAATTGTTTTAATTGTTTTAGTCTCACAAATTATCGTTGATCATCAAAATGCACATCCAAATCCAACACATAAAGATGACTTGATGTTGTTGTTGGAAATTGCAAAAATATTATTTCCCCCATTATTGTTAATTATGATGCAGCCAGACACTGGTGTTTGTATTATCATCGTATTCAATATCTTCGTCTTAGTATGTTGTAGCGGTATTCGTAAAGAGTATATTATTGGAATTTTTGCCGTTGCGATAATCGTTGTAGGAACATTTTTATTCTTATATTTTGAGTATCCCAATATTCTTACCTCATTTATATCTGCATATAAACTTCAAAGAATTGATGCCTGGTTAGAACCAGAAAGTAACATTCGAGGTAGTTCGAATCAGTTATATACTGCGTTATTGTCATTAGGTAGTGCCGGATTAACTGGATATGGATTACAAGCAAATATCATCTCTATTCCAGAAGCACATACCGATTTTATCTTTGCTGCTTTTGGGCAATGCTTCGGCTTTATTGGAACAACATTTATCTTATTATTATGTTTATTATTAGATATTTATTTATGTAAAATAGCTTACGCAACAAAAAATAAAAAAGATCGTTTTGTTGTAATCGGTATTATCGCAATGCTGCTATATCAACAACTACAAAATACAGGGATGATTGTTGGATTACTTCCAATCACTGGTATCACATTACCGTTGATTTCTTATGGAGGTAGTAGTATTCTTTCTTACTTCATTTCATTCGCAATTATTTTAAACATTTCACCAGCAACAAAAAGAACGATTCGTTTGAATCGTTCAAAAAGACGTAAGTTAATTAATATAAATTCTTAAGTCGAGTCAAATATGAATAAGTACGGTATCTAGCGAATCGTACTTTTTTTGTGCTCGAATGAATAATTATTTCAGAAATTGATTCTAAATCTCTTTCTAAGTGATCATAACATACATGTGCATAGGCAAGCGTATCCCCTCTAACTCCTATTTTTCGCGTATCATTCATAATGTATGGATTTTTTAAAGAATGATGGTTCTTATGTGAGATAGGCATGATTTCACAAAGCTGTAAAACCTTTAAACCTGGATCCACAACTGCTCCTTTAAGTGCTCTATTCACAGCAGTAGAACCAGATTGTGTACTCACACAAATACCTGAGCCTTGACTACTTTCAAAAAATTCATCATCTATCGAAATATCAAGTACCAATGTTTTAGCTAAACTCTCAATACGAACTTCATTTAATGCATATAATGTTTCATTGACTTGAGGAAGGTCCATTTGTAGTAAATTAAACTCTTCAATTTTTGGCTGATTATGTTTTAAATCATAAACCAAATGATCCACTTCATCTTGCGTATAATCGGTAAAAAAGCCTAAATTCCCTGTATGTATCGCAACGAATTGAATTTCATCCAATCTATCTATATAAGTGTGAATTGCTCTTAATAGAGTACCATCTCCTCCAACAGAAAAAATAACTTCAGATTTTTCATCATCATATTCCCATCCGATAGCTATACATTTTTTCTTTAGAGTTTCTGCAACTCTTTTTGAGTTATCGTCTCCTCTGTCTACTATACTGAAACGCATCAAATCACTTCCTCTTTTGTTAAATCTATTGTAACATATTTATGGGTGATATGAATGTACGATAATATTGAAAGAGAATTGAAATTATTGATTAATGAAAAAATTTATAATGAATTACTCCATTCATATGATTTTCATAATTTAATAACACAGACAAATACATACTTTGATACAGAAAATCAGGATGTAAAAAAACAACGTGGTGCAGTCCGGATTCGAACAATTCAAGATAAAAAAATATTCACATTAAAAATCAGAAAAGATGAGTACACACACTATGAATTCGAAAAGGAAATATCTGCAGAAAATATTAATGAGATTGAAGACCCAGAAATATTAAATTGGTTCAACCAATATCAAATTCCTAAAAATTTACATCCGACAGCTAGTTTTACTACATTAAGAAATGTATATACATTTGAAAACGGAGAATTATGTTTAGATAAGACATATTATAAAAATCATACAGATTATGAAATTGAGTATGAATACACATCCGATCATGATGGAATCCATTTTTTTAATTCTATATTAGAAAAATATGGTTTAAAATGGGTAAAAAATTGCCCTAGCAAAATCGCTAGAGCGTTAAATGATTAAAATTTGTGTGTTAAACGATAGAAGAAGGATTTAGAGTTATATTCTTCTTCTTTTTTCTTATAATTTTCCACTTCTTCTTTGTTCTTATTATAAAGTTCTTCTACTTCTTTTAATTTCTGATTTTCAGATTCTAATTCAGAAATTTTCTCATCTTTTGTTTGTGTTTCTAATAGGAAAGTTTGTTTACTCTTTTCGATTTCTAATTTAAGCTTTTCTTGATATAATTGTTCAATCTGGGCTTGTGCCTTCTCTTTTTCTTCTATAATGGCTTTAAGCTTTTCATTTTCAAATCGAAGTTCCATTTCAACTGTAGATAATTCATGTTTTTCTTTTCTAAAATAAGTAGATAATCTTTCAACACCTTCAGCCTTAATTGTAATACGACGAGTGGCTGGATTTTTGTATTTCCAATCTTTATCCGGATTATCTTTTACCAATTTTGCAATTGCTTTATCTACTGTGTTTCTTGATTTATTGAAATGTTGGCATATCTGCGCAATATCCATATCATAATATACATCAATTGCTGATGCTTCTTCAGGCATATTCACGTCCCCTTCCTATGAAATTCATAATAATAATCTAACGAGTCACGATAAGTCTATCATAGTTTTATCAAGAATGCTATACCTATATATGAATTTCCTATATTATTTATTACTTTTTAATATGCTATTCAATTTTTCATATATTTCTCACATGAACCTTCATATATGCTTATTTATTGAAATCATATTCTATTTCATATTTTATATTTTCATATCTATATCACATGAATTTAATTATTCCATTCATATTCAAAATTTATAATTCATATGATTAATATACATAGCATTTAATATTCATATGAACACTCAGAAGTCTATTTTTGGAGTTTCTTTCTCTTCATGTGATAATTATATGAATAATCTTTATTTAAAGCACTTTTATGCTGTACTATATGATTTTACTATATAGTATACTATTTTGTTCATATGAATAATTAATTCTATATGATTTTTGCACTTATTTTCCTATAAATATAAAAAAATCGTATGAAATATCATATATACTTCATACGATTAAGCATATTTACGAACTTTTACGTCCTTCAAACGCTTTTAACAACGTCATAGCGTCTGTATAGTCCAAATGACTACCTACAGGGATACCATGGGCAAGTCTGCTTACCCTACACTTCCCTTCTAATAATTTAGATATATACAAAGCAGTTGTTTCTCCTTCTACTGTAGGATCTAGAGCTAATATAACCTCTTCTGTTCTTTCATTCACTCTATTTAAAAGAGTCATTATATTCAATTGATCAGGTAATACTCCTTTTTGAGTATTGATCAATCCATCTAGCACATGATATACACCATTATATTGCTGCATAGACTCTATTACTGATATATCTTTCGGATTTTGTACCACGCATATGATATTCTGATTTCTATTAGAGTTCTTACAAAACTCACAAAGCTCATCTTCTGTTAAATTACCACATCGCGTACACTTCTTTACTTTCTTTTTTAAATTTACTAGCGTTTCTGCCAATTCAGATATTTCTTCATCAGACCAACCTAATACAGTAAATGCATATCTCTCTGCCGTTTTAGCACCTACTCCTGGTAATTTCTGAAATTCATATATTAAATCATCAAATGTTTTTGGATACATGCTTCACCTTCTAATCTTCTTTTATTTCTATATTAGGAAACAAACTTTTCATATGATCTTCAATGCTCATATTATTTTCAGATTCTGCGTCTTTTCTTTTTAAACGAACTTGATATGGTTCTGGAAGATTACCACTAATCATTCTTTCTTTAAACTCATCCAATACGCGAGATTGTTGTGTCTTATCTAATGCGAATACTTTCTTAGCTTTTCCTAATAACACTTCCGTAAAATCTTCATATCCATAATTCAGTTCAAATTCATTTATTTGTTTTGCAAAGATTTCACTAGATACACATACGACAATATAATTAGATCCACTAGCCATAATACTACTGTTTCTCAATGTAGCCGCATATTTTCCAAATTCTAAACTTGATATGAATTGTCCTATATTATTGAACTTATTCGTATCAATACTTCTTTCCATCTTTGTAGCTCCAACTAACAATTGAATGACAAATTCATCGTTTAATATGATTTTATTATTTGTATTTTCTGACTGTTTTAATGTTTCACGTGAAACATCAGAAATTTCAGATTTTTCTAAAACCCCATTATTATCATCTTTTTGAGTGTTTTTCTCAATTATATCTGAGTCATCAGAAGTATCGTCATATGATGTTTCATAGTTTTCTTCTTCCTCTGCCTCTTTAAAATCATTATGATCTGAATCAATAATATGTGTTTTCGATTCATATGAATAACTTGAAATCTTTAATAAAGAGGCGTCTAAGTAATCTAGTGCGTTAGATGCATATGTATATTTATTATATGTATCCATTAATTCTTCCATACACTTAATTCTGAAATTAATAGGTGCTAATTTGAAATATTTCCTAATCATATCTTTATTCATATCCGAAACTAGAGTTGAATTTTCAGAATAATCTAAAATCAGGCTATCCTTCAACATATGAATAAAGTCTGCTGTCAATCGTTTAATATCCATTCCCATATCTGAATATTTCTGAATATCTTTGACAAAACTATCTACATCTTTTTTATATACTGAATAAAATAATTTTCCGATATCTTCAGATGTTACGACACCATAAATTTTACGAATATCATTCACATCAATATGAGATGAACAGTATGCAACACATTGATCCAATATGGATAACGCATCTCGCATTCCTCCATCAGCTAATTGAGCAATTAACGTTAATCCATTCTCATCAATTTCAATTCCTTCGTTTTTACAAACAACAGATAATCTATATTTAATGTCATGCATACTCACTTTATTAAAGTCAAATCTTTGGCAACGAGAAATAATAGTTGGTAAAACTTTATTAGGTTCTGTAGTCGCAAAAATAAAAATTACATGAGCAGGAGGTTCCTCGATTGTTTTTAACAATGCATTGAATGCTCCAGATGTCATCATATGAACTTCATCAATAATATAAATTTTATATTTTCCCTGCATTGGAGCATACTTCACTTTATCAATCAGATTTCTTACTTCATCAACACCATTGTTGCTGGCGGCATCAATTTCAATAATATCTGGATGACTTCCATTCGCTGCCATTTTACAGTTCTCACAAACTCCACAAGGAGCATCTTGACTATTCGTACAATTTAATGTTTTCGCAAATATTTTTGCGATTGAAGTTTTTCCTGTTCCTCTAGGACCACAGAATAAATAAGCATGAGCAATACGATTTTGAACAATCGCATTTTTCAATGTCTGAATTATATGTGTTTGTCCAACAACTTCATCAAAATTCGTTGGTCTATATTTTCTATATAACGCTTGATATGCCATTCGTAAAATCCTTTCTATATGTTTATCTGTATCTTATTTTATCATAGTTTTACTTATTTTATTTGATCGAAATAGGGAAGTACAATATATATGAAAAGCAGAAATCTTTCAAATTTATGATTTCTGCTTCTTTTTCATATCTCTTTTCTTCTTAAAAAAATGTTTTAATAAATCTGAACATTCAGATTCAAGAATTCCTTTTCTATATTCAGGATGATGATTAAATTCAGACACTTCAAACAAATTTGTACATGTACCCACACAGCCTCCTTTAGGATCGGATGCTCCATATACAACTTCTTTAATTCTAGATTGTATAATCGCACCTGCACACATAGGACATGGTTCTAAAGTTACATATAATATACAGTCCTCTAATCTCCATGTATTTAATTTTTTACATGCTTTTTGAATTGCCATAATTTCTGCGTGTGCAATGCTTTGTTGTAAAGTCTCACGCTTATTATATCCACGAGCAATCACTTTATCATCTTTCACAATGACACATCCAATTGGAACCTCATCATAGCTTTCTGCTTTTTTAGCCTGCTTGATAGCTTCCTTCATCCATTTCACATCATCCATACTCATATCCTCAAAAAATAAAAAACTACTACACATGATGGAGCTTACTTAAGGCTGCTTCGTTCCCGACCTGACCTGATTCATAAGACATCATTGTAGTAGCCAAGTTATTATATCAAATCCATTTTCAATTCGCAATAGAAAAAAGCTGTCAAAGACAGCTTTTAAGATTAACCAATTTTCTTTTTACCACCCATGTAAGGTTGTAATACTTCTGGAATCAAGATTGATCCATCTGCCTGTAAATTGTTTTCTAAGAATGCAATCAACATTCTAGGTGGAGCAACACAAGTGTTGTTTAATGTATGCGCAAAGTACTTTTCTCCATTTTCACCCTTAACACGAATCTTTAAACGACGTGCCTGAGCATCTGTTAAGTTAGAGCAACTTCCAACTTCGAAGTATTTCTTTTGACGTGGAGACCACGCTTCAACATCCACTGATTTACATTTTAAATCTGCCAAATCACCTGAACAGCATTCCAATGTACGTACTGGAATATCTAATGTTCTGAAGAATTCTACAGTATTCATATATAATTTTTTAAACCATTCCATACTTTCTTCTGGCTTACAAACAACGATCATTTCTTGTTTTTCAAATTGGTGAATACGATACACACCACGTTCTTCAATACCGTGAGCCCCTTTTTCTTTACGGAAACAAGGTGAATATGAAGTGTAAGTATATGGAAGATCTTTTTCTTCAAGAATTGTATCCTTGAATTTACCAATCATAGAGTGTTCACTTGTACCAATTAAATACAAATCTTCACCTTCGATTTTATACATCATACCTTCCATTTCCGCAAATGACATTACTCCATCAACTACTGAACTACGAATCATATACGGTGGAATTACATAAGTAAATCCTTTTTTATCAATCATGAAATCACGAGCGTAATTTAAGATTGCTGAATGTAGACGAGCAATATCTCCCATTAAATAGTAGAATCCATTTCCAGCTACACGACGTGCTGCATCTAAATCAATTCCGCTTAAACGTTCCATGATTTCAGTGTGATAAGGAATTTCAAAATCAGGAACAACTGGTTCACCGAATTTTTCTAATTCAACATTTTCACTATCATCTTTTCCAATAGGAACACTATCATCAATGATGTTTGGGATCTGCATCATTTTTTCAGTAACAGACTCTCTTAATTTTATTTCTTTTTCTTCCAAAGCTGTTAGCTCGTGAGCAATCTCAGCCATTTGTTGCTTAATTTCTTCAGCTTCTTCTTTTTTACCTTGGCCCATCAACTTACCGATTTCTTTAGAAATCTTTTTACGATTAGCACGTAAATCGTCTGCATGTTGTTGTGTTTGGCGAAGCTCTTTATCCTCCATTAACACTTCATTTACTAAAGGCAATTTGTAGTCTTGGAACTTTTTCTTAATGTTCTCTTTGACAATGTCCGGATTTTCACGGACAAATTTCATATCTAACATGATATCCTCCTCTGCATAAAAAAAGAGACACTCGCACCCATAAAGGGACGATGTCTCGCGTTGCCACCCTTTTTACCATATATATACATATATGATCTCTTAACATGATAACGGTATGTACCGGATCAAACTACTAATTTCATTCGATCACTCTAAGGTGCTATTCAATTATTCATATCAGTATTTTCACCAGCCATACTGTCTCTATTTAATATATGGAATAATCTACTTATCCTTATCTTTGTTTTCAACACATTTATACCATTAAAACAAAGCTAAAGTCAACCGCTTATTCTGTGAAATAGCTTCATTAAATCGGATTTATCATATGATTCTACTTATCTACAAATCATATTTAATATTACAACGATATAAAGTATCAAAATATAAGAAATCCAGCTGTAATCCTTTCACATATACAGTAAAACTAAATGAATAATAGTAAGCCTAGTAGGGAAAAGAAGGCATAAATTCGTTTTGATGAATTATCATAATACAAATAATATAAGCCAATTACTGCCATTGCAAAAATAGCACCAATACATAAAGATCCTATAATGCTTCCATGACCAGAAATATAAACACATGCCGCAACAAAGATCATACATACTAAGGAAATTTTATCTGCTTTTCTATCTTGTCTAAAACTTTCCATTTTGTATACATCTAAATTGTGAATAATATTTGTGACTTCTTCATTCGAATAATTCAAACTCTTTTTACATGATATCAATTCAGCCACAGAAACATGCAAAGATTCAGATAGGGCAGGTAACAATTGAATGTCTGGATATCCTATTCCACGTTCCCATCGGCTAACAGCTTTATCTGTGACATGTAGCTGTTGAGCTAATTCCATTTGCGTCATATTGTTTTCTTTTCTTAACTTACAGATAAACATTCCCATATCTTTTGCGTTCACATATATCACTTCTTTCTATAATAATTTATATACATTCCATCAAATTGGCAATCAACGTGTCGTTTATATAATGCTTTTGGGTTATTTCTATCTGATTTATCATATGAAAAAGGAGTAAAATCATAATTCTACTCCTTACATGCTTTATTCTTCTGTGTTTCCTTCTGATTCTGCTTCAGGCTCTTCATGATCTACCAATGTCATACGCGTTACTTTCGCATCTCCATTTAAGTTGATCAATCTTACACCTTGTGTATTTCTTCCGTAGATTCCTACATTCTCTAAAGCTACACGGATCATGATTCCATCACTCGCAACAATCATCGCATCTTCTTTACCAGTAACCGCACGCATACACATTAGCTTACCTGTCTTTTCTGTGATATTAATTGTGCTAACACCTTTTTTACCACGAGAAGTCAAACGATAATCTTCGAACTTACTACGCTTACCATAACCATTTTCAGAAACAACAAGAACTGTATCACCTTCACTTGATAATGCAGCACCTACAACTTCACTGCCATCACAATTGAATCCTAATACACCACTTGCACTACGTCCCATGATACGAACTTGATCTTCATTGAATCGAACAGCTTTACCATTTGATCCAGAAATAATTACTTCGTCTTGCCCCGTAGTTAATTTCACAAAGCGTAACTCATCATCTGGTTTTAAACTAATCGCAATCTTACCATTACGATTGATATTTTCAAATTCAGATACAGATGTACGTTTCACAATACCATTCTTTGTAACAAATAATAATGTTTCACTTTCATCATCCTTAGGAACAGCTACAAGAACATTTACTTTTTCACCTTTTTCCAAAGTCATTAAATTCACAATTGGAATTCCTTTAGATGTTCTAGATCCACTTGGAACATTGTATCCTTTTAATCGATATACACGACCCTTATCTGTAAACAACAACAAGAAATCATGTGTTGACATCGAAATCATAGTATCGATAGAATCCTCTTCATTTAATGTCAATGATTTGATTCCACGACCACCACGATTTTGAGCACGATATGTATCTACAAGCTGACGCTTAATATATCCAGACTCAGTTAATGTGATAATTACATCTTCCACTGGAATTAAGTCTTCATCTTCCATATCAACAGAAGCATCACTAATTTCAGTTCTTCTTTCATCACCATATTTCTGATCAATTTCAGTTAAATCGTCACGAATGATTTGAAGAACACGATCATGATTTGCCAAGATATCCTTCAAATCTTCAATCGTTAATAATAATTGTTGATATTCATTTTCAATCTTATCTCGTTCCAATCCAGATAATCTTCTTAACTGCATAGCCAAGATTGCTTTTGCCTGAATCATACTCAATCCAAACGCATCACATAAATCTTGAGATAAACCGGCCTCATCTTTTTTTGAACTACGAATCATATGAATAACTTCATCGATATGATCCATCGCAATTCGTAAACCTTCTAAGATATGTGCACGATCCTGTGCCTTCTTTAAATCAAACTGTGTTTTTCTTACAACTACATCAACCTGATGATCAATATAATCATGAATAATATCTTTTAAAGGCAATTGTTTAGGACGACCATTTTCAAGTGCCAACATATTGATACCAAATGAAGTTTGAAGTGGTGTTAATCTAAATAACTGATTTAAAATTACTTCTTCCTGCGCATCCTTCTTTAGCTCCATTACAATACGAATACCTTCACGGTTACTTTCATCATTTAAGTAAGTAACACCCTGAATAGCTTTATCACGAATTAAAGAAGCCATTTTAGTAATTAAGTTTGCCTTATTGACCTGATAAGGAATTTCATAGAAAATAATCTGTTTCTTTCCATTTGATAATTCTTCAACACGATACTTAGAACGAATCATAATGGATCCACGTCCTGTTTCAAATGCTTGACGAATACCTTTACGACCCAAAATGATTCCTCCAGTAGGGAAGTCCGGTCCTTTAATGACTTCCATCAATTGAGGAACCGTAATATCCGGATCATCCATTACCGCAAAAATGGCTTGAATCGTTTCTGATAAATTATGAGGTGGAATATTTGTTGCCATACCAACCGCAATACCCACAGCACCGTTGATCAACAAGTTTGGAATACGACTCGGAAGCACAACTGGCTCGCTTTCTTCACCATCATAGTTTGGAATAAAATCGACCGTATCCTTTTGAATATCTCGCAGCATCTCCATAGAGATTTTTGACATACGAGCTTCCGTATAACGCATTGCCGCAGCTCCATCTCCATCTAGAGAACCAAAGTTTCCATGACCATCCACTAATGGATATCGATACGAGAAATCCTGGGCCATACGAACCATCGCATCATATACAGCTGTATCCCCATGAGGGTGATACTTACCAATAACTTCACCAACAATACGTGCACTCTTCTTATGTGCAACACCTGAAGTAATTCCCAATTGATTCATCGCATGCAAAATACGACGATGAACTGGTTTCATACCATCACGAACATCTGGTAATGCACGTGAAACAATAACAGACATTGAATAATCTAGAAAGGCTGTACGCATTTCTTTGGATATTTCAACATCTTCTACATAGTCATATCGCTTATTTTCTTCTTCCATAAGGACCTCCTACTAGTAATCCAAATTAGCGTATACAGCATTTTCCTGAATATATTCACGACGAGGCTCTACATCCTCACCCATCAACATATCAAATACACTGTCCGCTTCCATCGCATCATCAATAGTGACACGTTTCAATACTCTATGATGTGGATCCATCGTTGTTTCCCACAACTGTTCTGCATCCATTTCCCCTAAACCTTTATAACGCTGAACTTTGTACCCATCTTTAAATTCTTCACGCAACTGATCCATTTCCTGTTCCTTATACGCATAGGCAATCTTTTTTCCTTTTTGCACCTTATATAAAGGAGGTTGTGCAATATAAACATATCCACCTTCAATAACAGGTTTCATAAAACGATATAAGAAAGTCAACATCAATGTACAAATATGACTACCATCGACATCGGCATCGGTCATAATAACAATTTTGTGATAACGTAATTTTGATACATCTACATCTTCTTGAATTCCACATCCAAAAGCAGTAATCATACTACGAATTTCCTGGTTTTCAAAAATACGATGCGTTCTAGCTTTTTCAACATTTAAAATCTTACCACGCAAAGGTAAAATAGCTTGTGTTTTCGCGTCACGACCTTGTTTCGCGCTGCCCCCGGCAGAATCACCTTCGACGATATAGATTTCACATTCACTTGCATCTTTACTTGAACAATCCGTTAATTTACCTGGTAATGAACTAATTCCATCCAACGCAGATTTACGACGTGTTAATTCACGAGCTTTTTTTGCCGCAATTCTTGCCTTGCTAGCAATTTCTGCCTTTTCTACAATAGCCTTGGCAATATCTGGATTTTCTAAGAAGAAACGATTGATCTGTTCACCCGCAATATTTGAAACAATCTTACGAACTTCACTATTTCCTAATTTTGTCTTTGTCTGTCCTTCATACTGAGGATCCGGGTGCTTAACGGAAATAATTGCAACCAATCCCTCTTTAACATCATCCTGAGATAAACTTTCATCCTTTTTGATCATATTATTATTTTTCGCATAGGCATTAATACAACGAGTCAAAGCCATTCTGAAACCATCTTCATGATATCCACCTTCATGCGTATGAATATTATTACAGAAAGAATAAATACTAGATTGATAGCCATCGTTATATTGCAAAGCAACTTCTGCAAGAATACCATCCTGCAATCCCTCTACATAAATGACTTTATCACTGATTGTACTCTTATTCTTATTTAAGAATTGTACATACTCAATAATTCCACCCTCATATTTATAGTCATTACTTGGACCATCTGATGTTCTTTTATCTGTTAAAGTTAAACGTATATCCTTATTTAAGAATGCAAGCTGGCGCAGACGAGAATTCAACGTTTCATAATCATAAACTGTTGTATCCTTAAAAATCGTTGGATCTGCTTTAAAACGAACTAAAGTACCTGTTTCTTCTGTTGTACCAATAATTTTTAAAGGCTCCACCGCATGTCCACCATTTTCAAAACGAATAAAATAGATTTTACCATCCTGATAAACAGTAACCTCTAACCATTCACTCAACGCATTAACGACACTGGCACCAACACCATGCAAACCTCCGGAAACCTTATAAGCGCCTCCGCCAAATTTACCACCTGCATGTAATACCGTCATAATTGTTTCTACTGCGCTAATTCCTGTCTTTTCATGAATTCCAACTGGCATACCACGCCCATTATCACGCACTGCAATTACGTCACCAGGTTCAATTGTCACATCAATTCGATTCGCAAAACCAGCCAAGGCCTCATCAATACCATTATCCACAATTTCCCAAACTAGATGGTGAAGTCCACGTACAGAAGTGGAACCAATATACATACCTGGTCTCAAACGAACCGCTTCTAACCCTTCTAACACCTGAATATCATCCGCTGTATACGAATGTTCTACTTGTGTAGCTTGTGTTTCTAATTCTTCAAATTCAAGAATCTCTTTTTGTAATTCATCCTGACTCATTTGTAGACCTCCTTGATTCTCCCTTGTTCTATATCATAGAATCGAACTTCACGATTCCAATGCATATTCAATCGTTCTGTTGTTGTTATAAAAATCTGCATATCATTAGGAAGCTTTTCAATTAATTGTCGCTTTCTAAGATTATCCAGTTCACTAAATACGTCATCCAATAATAAAATTGGATATTGCCCACTCTTTTCAAAAATAATTTGGGCTAACCCCAATTTAAGTGCCAGTACAAAACTTCTTTTCTGCCCCTGACTAGCCACTTCACATACAGGTTTTCCATTCAATTCAAATAAAATATCATCCCTGTGAATTCCAATCAAAGTCTGATGATATTTTTTTTCTTTTTCAAAAACCTTGGCATAAGCTTCCTTCATATCTCCATCCAAATCAATAAACGTTATATACTTAGCATCTATATATTCTTTTTCATTTGAAAAGAATGGATATAGCTCACGCGCTTTTATCATCAAAGAATTCAAAAATTCATTTCTTTGTTTCATAATGATTTTTTGAACATCTATCATCTGATCCAAATAAATTTGAACTAAACACTCATCCACTTTACTCTGTTTCAAAGCTTGATTTCTCTGCTTTAAAATTTTTTGATACGAAGATAACGTAACCGTATACGTTTTTGACAATTTCATTAACTCCATATCAATAAATCGTCTTCGATTTTTTGGAGATGAAGTAAATAAAGATAAATCGTCTGGACAAAATAAGATTGCATTTTCAATTCCAATAAAATCGGAATACTTCTTAACTGGATTTTGAAAACGAAACAAATGCTTTTTTTGATGATCCACGATCACTTTCAATTCTTCTTTTCTGTGATTAGACTCCACCGTTGCCTGAACACAAAATTCATTGCACCCATGCATGATCATACTGTCCAATTGATTTGTTCGAAACGAACGCAAATGACTTAAAAAATAAATAGCTTCAATTAAGTTCGTTTTGCCCTGTGCGTTTTTTCCATATAAAAAATGAATGCATTTTGGTGTAAAAGAAAAAGACATGGTTTCATAATTACGGAAATGAAAACATGTCAGTTTTTCAACATTCATTTCACTTCAATCCTTATTCCATTAGTTTCTACAATATCTCCATGGTAGATCTTTTTTCCACGACGATTTTCATTAACGCCGTTGACTAATACTTCCATGTTTGCTAAATATTCCTTGGCCTGTCCACCACTATAGACAACATCGCAAGCTTTTAGCAATTGTGCTAATGTAATATACTCATCTTTAAGTTCAAATTCCATGAAAATACCTCTTTTCGCACTATAATTATATCATAAAACGACATAAATAGCTATGCGTACAGAGATACCGATATAAAAAGAAACCGTTTAAAACGAGTTTAAACGGCATTTTCTTTAATCATAACTACGAATTGGCACTAAAATCATTAAGACTGAAGCATCTTCCGGATTTGATACCTTGATAGGCTTCATAAATCCAGAAAATTCAATTAATACTTTTTCACATCCCAATGCCTTGATTGCATCCAACATATATGTACCATTACATGTCAATGAAATATCTTCTCCTTCATATTCACACTTAGTCAATACTTCATCAGAGTTTCCAATTTCACTTGAATACGTCTTAACATGAGTTTCTGCAGTTGAACATTCCAATTTAATTAAATGTACTTTATCATTACGAATGAAGTTAGTACGATCAATTGTACCTGCAATTTCATATGAATCCACCAACATCTTAGATACACAACTTGTAGGAATAATTCTTTGTACATCTGGGAAAGTTCCATCAATTAAACGAGTTTGGATAATTGTTTTATCAAATACAAACTGTGCTTTTTTAGAATCTGCATAAATATCGATTGTATCATCATCCGAAACAGAGCGAACAACCTCAGTTAAAGATTTACTAGGAATTGTGATATTAAAATCTTGACTTGAATTCAATTCAATGGTTTTTCTAGCTAAACGATATGAATCTGTTCCAGAACAATACAACATATTACCTTGTGAATTGAAGTTTACCCCCGTTAATACCGGACGTTGATCTTTGTCGCTGCACGCAAATGCAGTCTGAGAAACGATTGATTTTAAATCTGTTGCCTTCAATACAAAATGATGATTAGGTTGTGTAAAATCAATATCAGGATATTCATTAGAACGAATACCATTTAAGTTAAATTGACCATTATCACTAGAAATACGAACTAAAGAGTAGTCAATGACTTCAATTTCAATATTTTTACAATCCAACTTACGAACAATTTCTAACAAATACTTAGAATCAATAATAATAGATCCTTCTTCTTCAATATCTAAATTATTCAATTCACCAGGAACAATTACAGTACGAATGGATATATTTGAATCACTACCAGTTAAAATCATTGAACCATCTTTTAAATCAATACAAATACCTGATAGTGCAGGTAATGGAGAAAAGACACTAATAGCTCTAGAAACAATAGATAGCTTGTCATAAAAATATTTTCGATCAATAGAAAAATGCATAAAATCCTCCTTTTATTAATATATTTATATATAAATTATAATATAAGGGACTGTATAAGTGTGTAAAAATTGCACAGACCCTTTAAAATACGTATTCTACGCTAATTTTTTGGATGTGGATTCCATGAGGAATACAGTGTATAAATTAAGAATCCAAAGTGCTACGAATTTTTTCAACAGCTGTTTTAAAAGCTTCATCTTTTTGAATTAATTTCTTAGCACGCTCATACGAACTAGAAATTGTCGTATGATCACGACCCCCTAATTCTTGCCCAATAGATACATAAGATTTATGAAGCAAGTCTCTAGATAAGTAAACACAGATATGTCTTGCGTTCGCAATAAATTTTTGACGACATTTACCCTCTAAATCCTTGTAAGATAAGCCATAAAAACGTGTTACAGCCTTCTTTATCTTTTTGATTGTTAATTCATCCGATTGCGATACAATAGGCTCTTTAACTAATACTTTACGCGTAAAATCCATATCGATTACATCTGGATTAAATAGTGTCGCATTAAATATCAAGCGATTTAAAGTCCCCTCTAGATTTCTTACGTCATTTGAATATTTACCAGCTAAATAATCAATAACATCTTCGCTCATATTCACACTTTCTTCACGACCTTCGATTTTCTTCTTTAAAATCGCTTTGCTAGTTTCGAATTCTGGTTTAGAAATACTGATTGTAAGCCCAGAAACAAAGCGTGAAATTAAACGAGACTGTAATCCACTAATTTCACTAGGATGCATATCACTTGTGATAATAATCTGTGTATTCTTTTGAATCAACTGATTATAGACAGTGAAGAATATTTCCTGACTGCTAGAATGTTGCTGCAAATTTTGAATATCATCAATTAAGAAATAATCACAGTCTAGAAGTTGTTCCTTGACTCTTTCTACAGTATTGCCATGAACATTTTTGGTTTTCATAGCTTCAATCAATAAAGAAACTAAATCTCCACTATACATATAAATTACTTTACATTCAGGATGTTCCTTAGCTAGATAATTTCCCATCGCATGTAGTAAATGGGTTTTACCTAAGCCAGAATTACCATACAACATAAGGGGATTGAAGGGATGAGAAGTCGTTTGTGTACAACAAGCTAAACATGCGGCATAAGCCTCCGCATTAGAATTACCTTCGACAAAATTTTCAAATGTATAAGAAGGATTGAATTTATTTTCTAATAAAACATTCGTTCTTTGTTTGACAACCTCTTCAGGCATCATCTTTTCCATTTCTCTTTGGTGGATAAACTGAATTGTTAATGTATCGCCCCAGACCTCACTTAAAGTGGATTCAAACAGTTCTTTTTCTTTCTGTTTCTTTAAAATACTAAAAGTGATTGTAGAACGATAGGCTACATAAGCTATATTATCCTCTATTTTAAATAGAGTGGTTTTTGAAATCCATGAATTGAATGTATGACTATCAAAATAGTTGGATTCTTGTATTTTTTGTAAAGTTTCATTCCATATCGATGCATAAGACATGGTAGACATAGTAAAACCTCCTTGCAGTATTACTATTATACACGATTTTTACACTTATCCCCATTTATTCTTTTGGGATAAATTTTTTCCCAATGTGGACTTATGTGCAAAAAAAATGAACAAAATCGGGATAACTCACTTTATATTCATATTAAATACATAGAGAATTATTGATAAACAAAGGCTCTCAATGACTTTTCCCAAGTTATACAGAGAATGAATTTAGAATGCCTTTATCCACTGTATAACTTATGATTTTATATACATTTTATATGTATATTTTGAATTAAAATAAAATAGAATACAGATCCATGTATATAATATGTGGATAATATATAGACCATTTTGTGTAAAACTAATAAAATGTTATAATGAAGTGCAGGAATATAAAGGGGTATAAAAGTATATGTATATTTTTAAATCGAATATAAATCAAAAAGAATACGATCACTTTGTAGAAAATCATCCTAGTTGTAGTTTGCTTCAAAGCTACAAATGGGCAAATATAAAAAATAATTGGAACGCCATTTATACAGGGGTTTATGAAAAGGATACATTAGTAGCCGCTGGGTTGGTATTGATTCGTCCATTACCACTTTCTTTTTCTATGTTTTATTTGCCTAGAGGACCAATTTTAGATTATAAAAATAAAGAGTTATTGAATTTTTACTTTACAGAATTAAAGAAAATTGCCAAAAAAGAACATTGTTTATTTATTAAATTTGATCCAAGTATTTTAATTTCAAGCTTCCACTTAGATGAAGAAAGAAAAGAATTTAATTATAAGGAAGAGTTTGAAAATATTAAATCATGTAAAGCCATTCATTATGGATTCAATAAAGATTTTGAGACAACCATTCAACCAAGATACAATATGGTAGAGTATGTGGATGATTTTGGAATGGACAATTTATCTAAAAAAGGGAAAAAGAACATTAAAATTGCTCAGAAACAAAATTTAGATATTCAATTTGGACACAAAGAATTATTGGAAGACTTTGATAAAGTCATGAAATGTACAGAGGAAAGAAAAGGAATTTCTTTACGAACAAAAGAGTATTATGAATTACTTCTAGATACATATGCAGATGATGCATTTATCACTTTAGCCTATTTCCATATCCACGATATGTTAATAGAGACAAAAGAAAGATATGAACAGTGTTTACTAGATTTAGAGAATTGTCCAGAAAACGCAAAGAAGAAACGTTTTACATTGGAAGAATTAAAAGACTCATTAGAGAAGAAAATCAGTAAATATGAAGAAGATGTGAAAACATATGGTGAAACAGTCTGTGTTTGTGGAACACTAACCGTAAAATATGGACATACATCAGAAATTTTATATGCAGGAATGAATGAAGATTTTAAACGTTTGATGGGACCCTATTTAACTTGGTATAAAACAATGGAAAAATGTTTTGAACTTGGATGTAAAACAAGTAATATGGGTGGAATTGAAGGAACTCTTAAGGGAGGACTTGTTGATTTTAAAGAAATATATCATCCTAGAATCAATGAATACATTGGTGAATTTGATATTCCGGTTAATTCATTATTGTATAATGTTGCATTTAAATTTTATAAGAAGATTAAGGAAAGAAACGCAAAACACAAATAATTTAAGCATGATTTAAGTACGACTATCTATTATATCCAAGTAAGGATGGAATTTGATATGTCGTATTTATTTTTTAAGAACATAAACCGTGAAGAATTTGATGAATTTGTGAAAAATCATGAATATTGTAATTTACTACAAAGCTACAATTGGGCAAAAGTAAAAAATAATTGGGATCACATGTATACAGGTGTATATAGAAATAATGAATTAGTCGCAACAGGCTTAGTATTGATAAAAAGATTACCAGTATCATTTTGTATGTATTATTTACCTAGAGGTCCCATTATGGATTATAAGGATAAAGAACTTGTTCAATATTATTTTGATCAATTAAAAAAGGTCGCCAAAAAAGATCATTGTATCTTCATTAAATTTGATCCAGCCATTCATGTTAATGATTATGATTCAAAATCATATAATACAAATAGATATAAGGATACAGATACATATTTAGAAATATTCAAATGCTGTAAAGCTATACATCATGGCTATATAATGAGTATTGCGGATACAGTACAGCCTAGATTTCAATCGAACGTATATTCATATGAAAATATAGAGGAAACATTGCCAAAACATACGAAACGTTTAATTAAGGATGCAGACCGTAGAAATGTTCAAATTATTCATGGACAAGGTGAATTGCTAGATGAATTTAGCCGACTTGTAGAATTGACGGAATCAAGAAAAGGCGTTGCGCTAAGAGATAAAGAATATTTCAAGACATTATTAGAAAATTATCCTGAAGGAAGCGTCATCTTTTTAGCGACTTGCAACGTATATCAATTAGATAAAGAGGAAAAGGAAAAGAAGGTACAGCTCGAAAAAGAAATGGCCGCAACACCTGAAAATGCTAAAAAGAAATTGCATCGTTTAGAAGATCAATTACGAAGTGTAGATAAAGATATAAAAGAATTTAAAGAAATATTTTCTGAATTTGGCCAAGAAGATAAAGAGATTGCGATTGCCGGAATACTTAGTATTCAATATGGAAATACTTGTGAAATGTTGTATGCTGGAATGGATGAAAGATTTAAAAAATTCATGCCTCAATATAAGGAATATGTTGAAAACTTTAAATGGGCCTTTGATAGAGGATGTCTGTGGAGTAATATGGGTGGTGTAGAAGGATTTTTAGATGATGGATTGACAAAATTTAAAGATAATTTTAATCCAACTATAAATGAATTGATTGGAGAATTTGATATACCAGTTTATCCATTTATGTATCGTTTAACACAAAAAGCATATGAAATACTGAAAAGTAAGCATAAGTGATAATTATTTTATTGACAATCATTTTAATTTGTGTTTATAATGTTTGAGCAATCTTATTTGAAAATTTAGAATGAAGAAAAAGACTGAGAGGTGTAATCAAGATGAAAAGAACATATCAGCCAAGTAAGAGAAAACACCAAAAAGTTCATGGCTTCCGTGCTCGTATGGCAACTGTTGGTGGACGTAACGTTCTTTCTAGAAGAAGAGCGAAAGGCAGAAAGGTTTTATCCGCATAGAAATCACCTGCTAGGTGATTTTTTTGTCTGGATAGGGAAATAACATGAAAAAAGAATTTCGTGTATTAAAAAACTATGAGTTTTCTTCCATCATCCAGAATCGACAATTTGTTAAGTCGTCGTCTTTTGTTTGTTATTTTCAAAAACGTAAATTAGACCATGCAAGAGTCGGAATCAGTGTTGGCAAAAAATTAGGAAATGCGGTCTGTCGAAATAAAGTGAAAAGACAGCTTCGTAGTATAGTAGATGATATTTTTACATTTGAAGAGGGATATGATCTTATTATTATAGTCCGACCTGCCTACGCAAATAAGTCGTTCGAAGAAAATAAAAACGAAATGAAAGAAAATCAAAATCGGATAAATAAAAGATTTTTGAAAAAGTAGAGGAATAAAAAATGAAACAATTTTTGCAGAAAAAAGCAAAATTGGTCTTTCTATGTATGTTGGTATTATTAACATGTACGGCTTGTGCAAATCCAAGAGGTAGAGATGGAAAAACATTAGCAGACCAAATTATTGCAAGTGAAGAAACTACAATTGATGCAAGTAAAATCAATTACAAAGACATTTCTGATAAGGAATTAAAGAAAGAAATTAAAAAGAATATCAAAGATGGACAATATACAATTCAACCAACAACTTTTAAAAATTCTATGTCTAAAGGATGGTTTGAAGGTTTAATTGTTTGGCCAATCGCACAAATTATTAACTTAATTTCATCAAAAACAGATGCCGGTGTAGGTATCATTTTAACAACATTGTTAATTCAGATGCTTGTATTTGTATTTACACGTAAATCACAAATGTCTACACAAAGAATGCAGGAAATTCAACCTGAAATTCAAAAGATTCAAAATAAATATAAAGATAAAACAGATGAGCGTTCTAAAATGCAGATGGCTCAAGAAATGCAGAATATTTATCAAAAATACGATATTCACCCATTTGGTTCAATGTTAATTACTTTCATTCAGCTACCAATCATGATGGGTATGTATTATGCAACAATGCGTTCAGTAAGTGTTGTTAGTGGAAGCTTTATGGGTATTTCTTTAGCAGGTACTCCACTTGATGGATTTAAAGCACTTGATATCGCATATATTTCAATTTATGTGTTGATGGTTATCTTCTATATTGTATCAATGAAATTACCTCAATGGTTAAAGAAATGGCAAGATAAGAAAGATAACGTTAAAGTTAAAAAATATGCACAGGAACAAACAAATCCTATGGCTAACAGCATGAACATGTCAATGTACTTCATGACAGCAATGATCTGTATTATGTATATTTCATGGCCAATGGCGATGTCATTCTATTGGTTAGTATCAAGTGTAATTCGTGTATGTCAATCATTGATCCTACACAAAGTTATGAACAAAAAGTAGGTATAACATATGGAATTTGCTAAATTTACTGGAAAAACTTTAGATGAAGCTTTAGCAGCTGCTTGCAATGCTAAAGGATGTACAAAAGAAGAACTTCATTATGAAGTTACAGAAGAAAAAAGTGGTTTTTTAGGAATCGGAAAAACAATTGAAATTGAAGCATATTGCCCAAAAGATATTGAAGATTTCATTAAGTCATATATTCAAACATATTTTGACAATGCAGAATTAGATGGAACTGTTGAAATTGAAAATGATCATGGTTTCTATCGTATTACTGTAAATACAAAAAACAATGCGATTATGATTGGTAAAGCGGGTAAGTCTTTACAAGCATTCAATCGTTTAGTTAAAGCTGCAGTAAGTGCAGCATTTAAAAAGCGTATCGGACTTTTAATCGATGTGAATGGTTATAAGGAAGAAAGATACGAAAAAATCTGTAAAATGGCAGTTCGCATCGCAAAAGATGTACGTCGTACAAAAGTAGATGCCGTATTAGATCCAATGCCAGCCGATGAAAGAAAAGCAATTCACAATGCTTTAGCAGGAATGAACGATATTTCTACTAAGAGTGAAGGTGAAGGCGAAGGACGCCGTTTACACATTTTATATACACCAGGAAAAGATGAAGAATAACGGGATTATCCCGTTATTTTTTTGAAGGAGGGCTTCATGAAAATTATTATTGGATTAGGGAATATTGGTAGAGAATACGAAAACACACGTCATAATGCAGGTTTTATGGCGATTGATAAATTGGCACAAATGCTAGAAATGGATTTTAATCAGGAAAAGTTTTCGGCTTATTTTGCGAAAAAGAAAATTGATGGAGAAGACATAATTTTATTAAAACCAACCACATATATGAATAATAGTGGTATCGCATTAAGACAATGCATGGATTTCTATAAAGTGTCTTCTGAAGATATCCTTGTATTATATGATGATATGGACATGCCTGTTGGAAAACTTCGTTTGCGTCAAAAAGGTAGTGCTGGTGGTCATAATGGAATCAAGAGTATTATTTCTCATATTGGCACACAGGAATTTGATCGTATTCGCATAGGAATTGGTAAAGATAAATTAATTCCAGTTGTAGACTGGGTACTAGGTAAATTCCCTCAAGAACAACAAGAGGATTTAAATCATGCTTTAGAACAAGCCGCAAAAGCAGCTAAATTTTCAATAAAACACTCTTTTAGTGACACAATGAATAGGTATAATAAGAAGTAGAAGGTGGTATTTTTGAGAGATACAATATTAAATAAATTACAGTCCAATCCAGTAGCTCAACAAATGCTTCAATTTGGCAATAATATTGGTAACTTATTTCCAAATGAAGAAGCTTTATGCATGGCCAGTGCTTTTATGCAGGATAAACAAACACGAATTGTAGTTAAGAAAAATCGTTATGAAGCGCAACAACTCTATCAAAGATTGAAACCACTTATTAATGATACATTATTATTTGTGATGGAAGAATCTTTGCGTGTACAAGCCATCGCTTCAAGTCCAGAAGATAAACAAGAACAACTCTATGTATTAACTCAGCTTGTGAAAGAAGATAAGCCACGTATTATTATATGTAATACGGCGGCCTTTTTGCGTTACTTACCCGATAAAGAATTATTTAAAAGTCTTTGTTTTAAATTTGAAGTAGATCAAGAAATTACGATGGCAGAATTGAAACAAAAACTAAATCGTGCCGGCTATACAAAGGTCAATTATGTAGATCGTCCATGTACATACGCAAGTCGTGGAGGAATTGTCGATGTATATTGCCTTGAATATGAACATCCAATTCGTATTGAATTTTTTGATACAGTGATTGAATCCATTCGTTTATTTCATGAAGAAACTCAGCGAACAATTCAAACAATTGATTCTGTATTGATTAATCCAGCTACAGATTTATTGTTTACAGATGATCAGATTGAGTATCTTCAAAAAGAAATTGATTCTGAATTAGAAAAACAACAGGCAAAATTAATTCAAGATGATTATGACTTTTTATTGGATTATATTGAAAAAGATAAGATTTCTATAGAAAACTATGATATTGATCCACATTTGTATATTTATTTTAGTTATTTAAATGCAAATAAATTAACTGACTATGTCAATGGACACATTATTTTCTCAAGTCAGGAAGAAGTGGAAAGTGGATATAAAAAATTGAATGAGGAAACGATATCTTTTATTCAGGAAATGGTTGAATCTCATCAATATTTACCTAAATATAGCATGTTTCATGACATATTCACATTTGAAAAAGAACATACGATTCAGATGTTCCATGATTTCTTAGATTTTAAACATCCAATCTTCTCAAAAATAGAGACATTAGAAAAATCAGATCAACCATTGATTCAAATTCTAGAGAATCTAAAAGGGGAAAATATTTATATTTCTTTGGATGAGGAACATACAAAAAAAGTGCAGGAAGCCTTAAAAGCTTATTCAATTCATAGGAATATCACATTTATTGAAGATGACTTTTATGAAGGATTTACATATGAAGATATTTCTGTTTATACACAACAGGAATTATTTCATCATCCTAGTCAAATTAAGCGTTATCAGAAAACATTTAAACAAGGTCAGATTTTACAGAATATTCTTGAACTAGAACCAAATGATTATGTTGTACATGAACAATATGGTATTGGCCAATATGTTGGAATTACAACGCGAAAAATAAAAGGAAAGACATTAGATTATTTACATGTTTTATACAATGGAGGCGATGAATTATTTGTCCCATTATCACAATTTCAGTTGGTAAGAAAATACGTGTCCAAAGAAGGTGTGGGCATCAAATTATCGCAATTGGGTTCTAACAAATGGAAAAAGACGAAGGAAAAGGTTTCTAAAAAGGTTGAAGAAATTGCGTCTCGATTAGTTGAGTTATATGCGAAGCGAAATGAAGATATTGGTTTTGCGTTCAGTAAAGATGATGATCTACAAAGAGAATTTGAAGAAGCCTTTGAATATGAGGCAACACCAGATCAAATGAAAGCTACAGAAGAAATCAAACGAGAAATGGAAAAGCCAAAACCAATGGATCACTTATTATGTGGAGATGTAGGGTTCGGTAAGACAGAAGTAGCTATGCGTGCTGCATTCAAGGCTATTTCAAATAATAAACAAGTAGCTTTACTGTGCCCAACTACAATTTTATCTATGCAACATTATCAGACGTTTATAAAGCGTTTTGAAAATGTAGGTGCTAATATTCGTGTAGTGAATCGTTTTGTGCCAACAAAAGAAATGAGTCAGATTAAAAAAGAATTGGCGGACGGGCAAGTTGATATTATTATTGGTACACATAAATTATTGAATAAATCTTTTCAATATAAAAGCTTAGGTTTATTGATTATTGATGAAGAGCAGCGATTTGGAGTTGAGCACAAAGAAAAAATTAAAGAGATGAAAAACACAATCGACGTTTTATCTTTAAGTGCAACACCAATTCCTAGAACTTTACAGATGTCTTTGATTGGGGTACGTACGATTTCACAATTGAATACACCACCATTGCATCGTCATCCAATTCAAACGTATGTGATGGAAAACAAAAAGAGTGTCGTGAAAGAAATCATTCAAAGAGAATTATCTCGTGGAGGACAAGTTTTTTATTTGTATAACCACGTATCGAATATCTATTCTGTAGCTAAAAATATTCAGAATATGTTCCCTGATGCCAAAGTAGCAGTGGCACATGGACGTATGGATAAGAATGATATTGAGCAGACGATGATTGATTTTGAACAAGAGAAATATCAAATTTTAGTTTGTACAACAATTATTGAAACTGGACTAGATATTGCGAATGCGAATACGATGATCATTGATGATGCTGATCGTTTTGGATTGTCTCAACTTTATCAGATTCGAGGCCGTGTTGGGCGTCGTGAAAAAATCGCATACTGTTATTTATTGGTACAGCCACAAAAAGAATTGACAGAACAGGCACATAAAAGGTTAAAAGCCATTAAAGAATTTACATCTTTAGGCAGTGGATATAAAGTGGCTATGCGAGATTTAACAATTCGTGGAGCCGGAGACATGCTTGGGCCGCAACAAGCAGGATTTATTGATGATGTAGGATTGGATTTATATCTTGAAATGTTGGCAAGTGCCATTAAGAAAAAGCAAGGCAAGCCAATTGAGAATAAAAAGAATGATAAAGTGGCTCAAGTTCAGTTATCGGGATATATACCTAAAAAATTCACAGATAATGATGGAGATAAATTGGAAATCTATCAACACATTAAGAAAACAGAGAGTCTTACTGAATTGATTGAATATGAAAAACGTGTTGAAGACTTATTTGGGCATATTCCAAATGAAGTAAAACAATTGTTTGAACAGAAAAAACTGGATTTCTTTGTGAATCGAGAAGGTGTTGAATCATTAAAAGAAACAGATGACGTCGTTATAATCACAATGAGTGCTGAATGGTCAAAGAATTGTGATGGTGTTAAATTGTTTGGTGCTATTAATGATATTAGTCGAAAGATCAATTTGAAATTAGAGAGTGGAAAAATTAAGATCATGATTTCTAAACGATTAAAGAAACATATTGAATTGATGGTGCAGGTTATTGATAAATTAGAAGGAGAGTTTTGATGCGATTAGATAAATATTTAAAAACAGCACGAATCTTAAAAAGAAGAGAAGCCGCTAAAGAATTAGCTTTACAAGGACGAATTTGGGTCAATAATCGAGTTGCCAAACCAAGCACGGAATTAAAAATTGGAGATACAATTCGTATTCGTTTTGGGGCAAGACTTCTTGAAATTCGTGTATTAGATATTCAAAAACAAGTTTCTAAACAAAACGCCCAACTGTTGTTTGAAATAATTCATGAAGAAAGAATTGAAGATGAACAAGCTTAATGTTGTGTGCGGAGCTCTTGTGATTGATGGAAAAGTGATGATTGCCCAAAGAAATTATGGTTCAAGCAAAGGTTTCTTTGAATTTCCTGGTGGAAAAGTTGAGAAAAGTGAAACAAAAGAAGAGGCATTAATTCGGGAATGGAAAGAAGAATGTGATATTGACATTTACAATGTGCAATATTTAGCTTCTAGCGTGGATTATCAAGATGGATATGAAATTCACTTAACTTGTTTCACATGTACTTCTAATGAAAAACCAACAAAATTAAGTGTGCATTCAGAATATATTTGGACAACTCCAGATCATATATATGACTATAACTTCTTTAAATCTGATAAAATGCTTGTAGAAGCATTAAAGGGGGTATGGCCATGTTTAACAAAACCAATGAAACCAAAGTATTAAGAGATCCTGTGCATGGATATATTCATGTGAAGTATCAAGTGATATGGGATTGCATCAACGCAAAAGAATTTCAAAGATTGCATCGCATTCATCAATTGGGTGGGGATTTTCAAATCTATCATACGGCGGAGCATTCCCGGTTTTCTCATAGTTTAGGTGTATATGAAATCACAAGGCGAATGTGTGAAGAAGTGGATTCAATTGCGGCTACTTTAAGTGAATATGAAAAAATTCAGGTTTTATGTGCTGCTCTGTTGCATGATTTAGGACATGGACCATTTTCTCACTTCTTTGAAACACTTCACAAGAAACATCATGAACAAATGACTTGTGATTTAATTTTGGATCCAGAAACAGAAATTCATAAAGCACTTATTAAAGAGGATGAGGCTCTTCCACAAAATATTGTGTTGATTCTAACACATCAACATTCAAAACCAATGATGTATCAAATGATTAGTTCACAACTGGATGCGGATCGAATGGATTACCTATTAAGAGATGCCTACGAAACGGGTACAAGCTATGGTAATTTCGATTTAGAAAGAATTTTGAGAACTTTACGAGTAAAAAATGATTCTCTATGTGTGAAAATGAGTGGAATGCACAGTATTGAAGACTATATTATGGCAAGATACCACATGTATTGGCAGGTGTACCTTCATCCAGATGCCAAATCATATGAAATTATGATTCAACAATTCTTTAAACGATATGCACAAGTACGAAACATAGAAGTATTTGAACCATTATTGAATGGCGAGTTATCGAATAAGGATTTTTATTTAATGGATGAACATCGAATGTTCTATGGTTTTCAACAAGCTCTAGAATGTGAAGATGAAATTCTAAAGGATTTCGCAAGTCGAATTTTGAATCGTCATTTGTTTGAGTGGATAGAAGATCCAAGTCACCAACAAATTCAAGAAATCAAGAATAAATTGGTGGCCTCCGGATACGACTTAGATTATTACTATTATGAAGCTATTTCACATTCTAAAGCATATTTGCCTTATACAGAAAATGATGAGAATCAAATAATATGGATGTTAGATTCTAAAAAAGAACGGGTATCTTTATCGAGTTGTTCACAGATTGTTAAGGCATTATTAAAGATGAAAAATCAAACAAATAAGCGTATTTATTTTCCAAAAGAAATACTTTAAAAACTACGGTAACATGTGATGTGTTACCGTTTTCACTTGTGAAAAAATAGTGTAATTTTATAAAAAAAAGAGAATTTTAGATTAATTTTGGTATATTTTCATCAAATTGTTATGTTTTTTAATAAATTTTCTTGCAAAAAAATCAGAGTGTGATATTATGCACTAGCTATGACAAATCAGGTACATTTATTTGATAAAATTTCGAATCAAACATTGTATAAAGGAGAGGCTAAGATTGACTTTTCTGGTAATGAAGGTCTATTAGTTTCTTTTAATAATGATACACATCATTTCGAATGGAAAATTTGGAAAAAAGGATTGGTAATTCGTAGCGAATCGGATATTATTGTGAATTTGACACTACGTTTAAATAGTCAAACAAAAGGTCACATAGAAACTGAATTTGGAAAAATAGATTTGGATTGTCATACAAGTCATTATGATGTAGATGAAAATTGTGTAGAAGTTAAATACAGTCTTATACAAGGGAATGAAAAACAAGAATTTCACTTTGTACTATATATAAATAAGGAGGAGACATATGCAGTCAATTGAAGTTGAATTAAAGCAGGCCATTCAAAATGCAGTAAAAAAAGCATTTGATTTAGATTTAGATGTACAAAACATTGTGGTTGAAACACCAAAAAATAAAGATCACGGCGATTTCTCAAGTAATGTTGCGATGCAATTAACTCGTCAATTACACCAGAATCCAAGAATGATTGCACAAAGTATATTAGATGCATTCTCATTGGAAATGGTTTCTAACGTAGAAATTGCAGGACCTGGCTTCTTGAACTTTACATTATCAAAAGACCGTTTTAGTACAGTTATTTCTGAAGTGTTAGCTCAGAAAGAAAACTATGGACAACAGCCAGCTAACGGCATTAAAGTGGATTTGGAATATGTTAGTGCCAATCCAACTGGATCATTACACTTAGGACATGCTCGTGGAGCTGCATGGGGAGATAGTTGTGCTCGTATCATGAAAAAAGCTGGATACGATGTAACTCGTGAATACTATGTGAATGATGCTGGTAATCAGATCACAAACTTAGCATTATCATTAAATGCTCGTTATCGTCAGGCACAAGGAATTCCAACTGAAATTGGTCAGGACGGATACATGGGTAAGGATGTTGAAGAAAAAGGATATGAATTGGCGAAAGAATATCCACAAACATACTTAGAACCAACAGAAGAGAATTTGAAATTCTTCAGAAAAGAAGGAATCAAATTTGAATTAGATAAAATTAGAAAAGACTTAGATCGTTATCGTGTACACTTTGATGTTTGGTCAAGTGAACAAAGCATTCGTGATGCTGGTAAAGTAGAAGCAGCTATCAATGAATTAAACGAAAAAGGATATGTATACGAAAAAGATGGAGCATTGTGGTTTGAAACTACAAAATTTGGAGATGACAAAGATCGTGTTTTAAGAAAACAAGATGGTTCATTAACATATTTAGTTCCAGATATCGCATATCACAACGATAAATGTCAACGTGGATTTGACATGTTGGTTGACTTCTTTGGAGCGGATCACCATGGATATATTCCTCGTTTAAAAGCAAGTATGACAGCATTAGGAAATGATGCGGATAAATTGCATGTTGATATTATCCAGATGGTTCGTTTAGTATCAAATGGTGAAGAAATGAAGATGTCAAAACGTTTAGGAAATGCAACAACAATTAATGAACTATGCGATAAAGTAGGTGTTGATGCAGCTCGTTATTTCTTTGTACAACGTGCATTGGATTCACATTTAGATTTCGATATTGAATTGGCAACTAAGAAATCAAATGAAAACCCAGTTTACTATGCACAATATGCTCATGCTCGTATGTGTTCTATTCAAAAACAGGCACAGGATATTGAATTGGCAACAAGTTTTGAAGATTTGACAAACGAAAAAGAAATTGAATTAATGAAGTCTTTACAAGAATTCAATAAAGTAATCGTTGAAACTGCTCAATCTCGTCAAGTTCACAAAATGTGTCACTATATTCAAAATTTAGCTAGTAAGTTCCACAGTTTCTATAACGCATGTAAAGTTGTAGATCGTGATAATTTAGAACTAAGCGCACAACGTCTAGCCTTAGTAAAGGCAACACAAATTGTTTTGGCAAACGCATTAGAATGTATTGGTGTTGAAGCCGTTGAATCAATGTAAGTATTAAGAGGAGTTTTATTGAATTATGAAAAAGTCTATGATTGAAGTTGCATATCAAGTATTGACAAATAATAATGGATCTATGCCATTTGTTGATCTTTGGAAAGATGTAAGTCAGGAAATGGGATTTAATCAAACGCAGTTTGAAGATAATATTGCTCAATTTTATACAGATTTATCTTTAGACGGACGTTTCTTGAACATGTCACAAAATACTTGGGATTTGCGTTCACGTCACACGTATTCAGAAAGTGTTATGGATACAGATTCTATCGCAATCGATGAAGATGATGAGGATGAAGAAGATTCAGAATTGATTGAAGATGAATTAGACGAAGTAGAAAAAGAAATGGACGAAGAAGAAAACGAATAAAAGGCGCTCTTTTCACAATAAATTCACATTGAATTGTTAGAATTAAAGTGGAAAGGAGAAGGAATGCAAGAAAATCTGCGTCATGCAGATTTTTTTTCTGTGAAAAATTTGATAAACTAGAAGTTGTTAAGGAGAATTTTTATATGTTTAAAAGCATTTCATATGTTATAAAAGAGAATTTTTCAAATGTTTATCGTATTTTCTGTATCGCAAAGTATGAATTGTTGTCAGATATGCGAGATTCAAAATTTGGTATTTTTTGGAACTTTGCCTCTCCCGCTATCCAAGTTTTCACATATTGGCTAGTTTTTGGTATTGCCTGGGGAAGAAAAGCACAGACATATAGAGGCATCACAGTAGAATATTTACCATGGCTTGTTGTGGCATTTAGTGTATGGTGGTATATCCGCCCATGCATTGTAGACGGGTGTTCTGCGGTATTCTCAAAAACAAATGTCATCACAAGAATGAAGTTCCCTGTATCTGTTTTACCGGCAACTGTTTGTTTAAAAGAATTGTTTAATCACTTTGTGATGTTGATTATCACGTTTATCACTTTGATTTTAAGCGGATGGTATCCAAATCTAAATTGGTTATGGATCATCTATTATATGTTCTGTGCATTTATGCTTGGAGAAGCGATTTCGCTTGTATTATCTGTACTTACTATGTTGTGGCGTGATGTAAAGAAATTTATTTCTTCAATCATGCGTATGTTGATGTATATTTCTCCAATCTTATGGGATTGTCATTTTAAACCGGATGTTCCATTTGCGAGTATTTTAAATAAGCTTGTGAAGGCAAATCCAATCTATTACATTATTCAAGGATATAGAGATGCTGTATTCTATGGAAGAAATGTTTTTGATCATCCTGCAATTACACTTTATTTCTGGTGTTTGGTTTTTGCAATTTTTGCGCTAGGATGCTTTTTGATGTATACCTTCAAAAAGAAATTCATTGATATGATTTAAGGAGGCTTTTATGTCTAAAGAAGAATATGCTGTTGAAGTCGAAAATATTTCAAAAATCTATACTTTAAGAAATAAAAACAATCAATATAAAACAGATAAAAAAGAGTTCTATGCCTTAAAAGATGTATCTTTCAAAGTGAAAAAAGGTGATGTTGTTGGAATTTTGGGAACCAATGGTTCTGGTAAATCAACTTTATCTTTATTGTTGTCAGGAATTTCTGAAATCAACAGTGGTACGATGAAAATTAATGGAGAACAAGCATTGATTGCTATTAACACAGGATTGAACCAACAATTAACAGGACTTGAAAACATCAACGTTAAAGGAGCTTTGATGGGATTAAGAAAGAAACGTATCCAGGAAATCACGAATGATGTCATTGATTTTGCAGAATTAGGTGATTTCTTATATCAACCAGTTAAAAAATATTCATCAGGTATGAAATCACGTTTAGGCTTCTCCATTTCACTCGCATTAAATCCAGATATCTTTATTGTCGATGAAGCATTAAGTGTTGGTGATAAAGGTTTTGCGAAGAAATGTATGAAACGAATGATGAAATTAAGAGATGAAGAAGGAAAAACAATCTTCTTTATTTCTCACTCGTTAAGTCAGGTTCGTGAATTCTGTAAAACAGGAATGTGGATCGAAGGTGGGCAACTTGTTGAAATGGGAGATATTGACAAGGTTTGTGATGATTATTCGGTTTATGTGGATAAGTTAGAGGCTATGAGTAAAAAAGAAAAGAAAAAATTCTTGGATGAAAAATTTGAGAAGCGATTATTACCTAAAAAAGAAAAGAAGGGCATCGCAAAATTATTTGGTTAATAAAGGAGTTTTAGTGACTCCTTTTCAATTTATCAAAAATAGTTTACAATTACAGTGTTTATATAGGGAGGTTTATAACTCATGAAAACAGTAATAACATATGGAACTTTTGATTTATTTCATGTAGGCCATTTAAATTTATTACGCCGTGCAAAAGAATTAGGGGATTATTTAATTGTAGCGGTAAGTAGTGATGAGTTTAATTTGGGTAAAAATAAAGTTTGTAAGATCAAAGATACAGATCGTATGAAGATTGTAGAAGCTATTAAATATGTCGATAAGGTAATCCCAGAAACAAGCTGGGAACAAAAAATCGAAGATGTTAAAAAATATAATGTAGATGTATTCGTCATGGGTGATGATTGGAAAGGAAAATTTGATTTCTTAAAGGATTATTGTGAAGTTGTTTATTTGCCAAGAACTGAGGGTATCAGTACAACACAGCTGAAAGAGGAATTGAAGGGTTAATATGCGTACTATCAGTATTATCCTTCCTTTTTTTAAGTACAAACATTACTTTAAAGAATGTCTACAAAACTTAGCACAAAGTACATTTAAAGATTTTGAATTAATTGTCGTATTAGATCATCCAACTGAAGATATTGACGATTTATTAGAAGAATATAATTCTATTTTTGATATGCGCATTTATACATTGCCAGAAGGTGTAACAGGTGTAGCTGCATGTCGAAATGTTGGAATTCAACAAGCTAAAGGTGCCTACCTTTACTTTTTAGATAGCGATGACTATGTTTTAGAAGATACTCTACAAAATATGATCAAAGCTATGGATCATGATGTAGATATGGTTAATGGTGTATTGAATCACACTTGGAACAACAAGGCCAACTATCTTCATAAAGTAGAAAATGAGGAAGTAGATGAAGAAGATCAAGAAGAAAGAGAACAGCGTCGCTTAAATAAGCTTTCTGATTTTGTTTCATTCGCATCCTATGAAAAAGATGAGCAGCAAGCTCAGGCTATTTTCTATACAATGGACAATCGTAGAGGTATCCGAACTTTTACTGTATTAGGCAATTTGTATAATCGTGATTTTGTCGTTCGAAATAATTTTAAATTTAATGAGAACTTCAGATATTACAGTGATATGACATTTATGTGTCCTCTATTAGAAAAGCTAAATACAGCTTTAAGAGTGGAAGATGCGATTTATGTAAAACGTAAACACAATGATCCAATTAACGAACCTGCTTTGAGTCAGGAAGAAAATGACAATCGTTTTAATGAAAGATGTGATGCGGTTGAATATACACGTACACTTTTAAAAGAAGAGGGTGTTGTGCGTTTTTGTTTAGATCGTAAAATTGTATCTTACTTTGTATCTAAAATGTCTAAACGAATCCGTCGCAGCCAAGATGATCTATGGCGTACAGACTATTTTGAAAGAATTGCTAAAACAATCGATGGCATTCGTCCAGAAGTGATGAATCGATATAAGCGTAATTCGAAAAAGATGGTGGCTTGTTTACAGAATCGTGATTTAAAGGGAGTACAAAGCTGCGTTCGAAGAAAATTAGGAATTAAAAAATTCTTTAGGGTCTTCAAAAATAAGAATGTATTATTTAAATTAGCTTATTATCACATTTATTCAAAAAAACCAATTCAAGATAATGTGATTCTGTTTGAGACATTTATGGCTAAAAACTATTCGGACAGCCCAAAATATATTTATGAATACATTGCCAAAAATTATCCAGGAAAATACAAGTGTGTATGGGCATTGAATGATGGTCATGAAGTTCCTTATGGAGCGGAAGTCGTAAAACGTTTCTCGTTCAAATATGCTTATTATTTAGCTGTAAGTAAATATTTTGTATTTAATGTAAGACAACCATTGTGGTATCGCAAAAGAGAAGGACAAATATTTGTTGAAACTTGGCATGGCACACCATTGAAACGTCTTGTATTTGATCAAGAAGAAGTAACTTCTGCATCACCAAAATATAAACAGCAGTTCTATCGTCAAAGACAAGAATGGGATTATTTAGTGAGTGCCAATCCTTTTAGTACGAAAACATTTAGAAGCTGTTTTATGTATGAAGGCAAGATGCTTGAATATGGATATCCAAGAAATGATATTTTATATTGGCCAAACAAAGATGAAATTGCCAAAGACCTAAGAAAGAAACTAGGTATTCCAGAAGATAAGAAAACGATTTTATATGCTCCGACATGGCGTGATGATGAGCACTATGGAAAAGGGGAGTACAAATTTACGTTGGCTTTAGATTTGAAGTTGATGATGGAAAAATTATCGGATGAATATGTTGTTTTATTAAGAACACACCACTATATCGCAGATAACATTGATACAACAGGTCTTGAAGGCTTTGTGTACAATTTAAGTAAATATGATGATATCAGTGAAATCTATTTGATCAGTGATATTTGTATCACGGATTACTCAAGTGTATTCTTTGACTTTGCAAACTTGAAACGACCAGTACTTTTCTATACATATGATATTGAAAAGTATAAGAATCAGTTACGTGGATTCTATATTGATATGAATACAGAAGTTCCTGGTCCACTATTGTATACGAGTGAAGAAGTTGTGGATGCAATTTTGAATATTGATCAAATAAATGAAGAATATAAAGAACGTTACGAAGAATTCTACAAACGTTTCTGTTGTTACGACGATGGAAATGCGTCAAAGCATATTGTAGAAGAAGTATTTAAGTAAAAAAGGAGAGGATAGCCATGTTGATAAAGCTTTTAAGACCATTTAAAAAGTTTGCAGGAAAGTGCATTCGCTTGGCATATAAATTAACCTATCGTTTATTTAAAGTAGATGATAAGCTTGCCATATTTATATCGTTCCATGGTCGTGGCTATTCGGATAATCCTAAAGCTATTTATGAACAGATGAGACAAGATCCAAGATTTGATGGATATCATTTTATTTGGTTTATAAAGAATCACAAAGAAAAAAAATTGCATATTGAGGGAGCTGAAATAAAGGAATATTTCAGCATTCCTTATTTCTATTATTTATCGAAGGCAAAATTATGGGTAGTGAACTGCAAATTACCTACATATATCTTTAAAAAGGAAAATCAGGTTTACCTACAAACATGGCATGGAACACCATTAAAACGATTAGCTCATGATATTGATGTGAGTGAAGATACTACATTTTATCGTTCAGGTGTCAGTTATGAACAGATGTGCCATTCCTATGATGTAGATGTCGCAAGATACAATTATATGATCAGTCCAAATGCCTTCTGTACGAAAGTTTTTCAAACATCTTTTAAAATCAATAGAGAAAGATTGATTGAAACAGGATATCCTAGAAATGATTTTATTTCGAATGCAACAAAAGAAGAATGTGATACGATCAAGAATAAGTATCATTTGCCTATAGATAAAAAAATTGTATTGTATGCACCAACATGGAGAGATAATTCTTATGTTTCTGCAGGATATACTTTTGAATTGAAGGCAAACTTTAGAAAATGGAAAGAAATTTTAGGTGAAGATACAATTGTTGTATTTAAGCCACACTATCTAATCATTAATACCTTCAAAGATGATCCAGAATTAGATGGATTTTTGTATTCCATTCCTGCTCAAGCAGAAATCAATGAATTGTATGTGATTAGTGATGTATTGGTTACGGACTATTCAAGCGTCTTCTTTGATTATGCGATATTGAAAAGACCCATCTATTTCTATATGTATGATTTAAAAGAATATGCGACAGACTTAAGAGGATTCTATTTAGATATTCATAAGGACATTCCAGGCGAAATCTATATGGATGAAGAAACAATGTTGATGGATATAAAAAATGAAGTTTATGACTATTCTAAATTGAATGATTTTAATCTTTATTTTAATAATCATGAAGATGGAAATGCTTCTAAAAGAGTAGTAGATATTTTATATAAGGCGGTGCAATAAAATGGGATTAAGCAAAATAATCTTAAATGTTGCCTTATGGGTCGTGGACGTTTTAACTTTTTATGTGCATCCTAAAAAGAATCGAATTACTTTTATTAGTTTAACACAAAGTGAATTGTCAGGTGATTTTAAACTCATCGATAAACAATTACGTCACGAGAATAAGTATGATATTCATTATATATTATTAAAGTTTGAAAAAAATCTATGGGGTGATTTTAAATATTTCTTGAATTGTTTAAAACAGTTAGTTGAAATAAAAAAATCAAGTCTTGTGATTTTAAACGACAATAACTATGTGATTAGTCATATGAAACCAACCAATGTCAAAGTGCTACAAGTTTGGCACGCGTGTGGAGCCGTGAAAAAATTTGGTAATCAAATTAAAAGACAATATCCTGTACGTAATTATGATTATGTTCTATGTAATGCTGAATATTGGAAGGAACCATATTCACAAGCTTTTGGGGTAAATACAAATCAAGTGTTAGTAACTGGAATGCCAAGAATTGATACTTTATTAAATAGAAATGAAAGAGATGAGTTCTTTTTGAAATATCCAGAATTAAAAGATAAGAAATTATGTTTGTATGCACCTACTTTTAGGGGTAACATTATTGATGGTTTTAAAATTCAGTCTTTTGATTTCACAAAAGTAAAAGATTACGTGGTTCTATATAAATTTCATCCATTACTTGGAGATATTCAATGTAATGGTGGAGTGAATATGAATAAGGAAGACTTGTATACATTGATGCAAGTGAGTGATTGTTTGATTTCGGATTATTCAAGCGTAATATTTGATTACTCTTTATTAAATAAACCAATGATTAGTTACATTCCTGATGTAAAAGAATATAAACATAATATTGGATTGAACATTGATTTTGATGATTTTCCAGGACCAGTATGTACAGATGAAGATCAACTCGTCAAGGCGTTAGAATTTAAAAATTATGATTATGATAAATTGTCTTATTTCCAAATAAAGTACATGGTATATACGGATGGAAAAAATACAAGTCGAGTCATCGATACAATTAATCAGATTATGGAAGAGGTATAGGTCCTCTTCTTTTTTACATTAATGATGAAAAAAATTACATTTTTCGCTTGAAAATAAATGTAAATTATTGTATTATACAGTCAACGCATTGATATGGAAGAGTAATTCACTACGTTTTAGCCTAGAGAGATATTGTTTGGTGGAAAATATCGTAAAGCTAGAGAATGAAAATCACCATGGAGTGGCTATAGCGATAATGTAGTTATAGACGTATGTCTTACGATATAAAGACTAGATGTGATAGCATCGATGAGGGCATTCATTAGAATGAATTAGAGTGGTACCGCGGAAGAATAAGATTATTATTACCTTTCGTCTCTGAAGTTGTTAATTAGGCAACAAGAGACGGAAGGTTTTTTGTTGCAGAAAGGAAGAATTTGAGAATGAAAAAGAAAGAGAACACAAAATTGAATCGTTCCTGGATGGCAGCATTTTCAGTGGCAACTACTGCATTTGCGGCTCATGCAGGCGGAGGATTTGCAACAGGAAATCAGGAAAACACATGGTTTGTTAGTTTAGGGTGGCCAGCTATTGTTGGGGTTGCCGTTGCGATGTTACTTTTAGCTATGACAATTCGTGAAGGTCAGATTATGATGAATTCAAGAGGATTAAAAACGTATAAAGAACTATTTGAATGTTTATATCATCCATTAGACAAATTAGAATTATTATTTGAATTATTCTTTAATATCATGGTTTTAATGGTTGTTGCATCATGTATCTCTGGTGCAGCCAGTGCATTAACTCAATACTTTGGATTGAATTATTATCTAGGAACATTTGTGATTGGCCTTGTTGTATTATTCTTAACAATTTTTGGCGTAGATTTGATTCGTAGAGCAAGTACATATATGGGTGTAGTAATTTTAGTTCTAGCTGTTTCTATTTATACAGTAGGTTTATTAAATGGACATAATTTATTAGATGTTATGCGTGTTGATTTTTCAGCACATGGATGGAGTCAACTTCCAAAAGCAGCTTGGAACGGTGTTACTTATTCAGCTTTCCAATGGGTTACAGTACCAGCTATCTTGGTTTGTGGAACAAGTGTTTTAAAAACAAAACAAGATTGTGATCGCTCAATGGCATTAACATTCACATTAAATATGTTAGGATTAGGTCTTGCCGTATTAATGTTACTTTGTTGGCAACACTATTATTTGACTCAGCCAAACGGAACAACTTTACCAACGTTAACAACATTAAAATCATTTGGAGCAAATTGGCTTGTAGCACTATATGGATTGGTATTATTCTTATGTTTGATTTCAAGTGCAGTTTGTGTCATCTTTGGATTTGTGAATCGCTTTGAAAATGTGAAATTCCTTCAAAAAGTTGAAAATGTACCTGTACGTAGAGCTTTAGTTTCTGCATTCATCATGGTAGTTTCTATGGGAATCTCATTTGTAGGACTAACAAACGTTGTTAAGTATGGCTATGGATATTGTGGATATCTAGGTATCGCTATCATCATCATCCCATTGTTGACAATAGGATTCTATAAGAATCGTAAATTCATGAAAGAAAATTCACAAGACGCAAAAGTTTCTTTTGAAGAAGCATACGAAAAAAATTAGACGGGAAATCAATTTCCCGTCTTTATTTCTTCCATTTTCTCATCAAGTGTCTTGCAAATCTTGGCACACTCTAGTAATTCTTTATCAATTTCATCTAAGCGTTCTTTTGATAAATTCTTCTTATAGCGAATCTTGTGTTCAAGACTTGCCCAGAAATCCATCGCAATGGTTCTAAATTGTACTTCTACCTTAACCCATTTTTTCTCATCTGATAAAAAGATAGGGATTTCTACAATTAGGTGAAGACTACGATATCCATTTTCTTTAGGATTTTGAATGTAATCCTTTTTTTCAATTAAGCGAACATCGTCTTGGCTAAGAAAAGAATCAGCTAAAGAATAAATGTCTTCTGTAAAAGAGCAAACAACTCGAACACCGGCAATATCAAATAGATTGTTTTCAATGTTTGGGATGGTTAAAGCAAGATTCTTTTTTTGAAGTTTTTTAAGAATGCTGGATTGCGATTTAATACGCGTATGAATCGATTCAATGGGATTGCGATCATAGAATAGGGAGAATTGTTCATTAAGAACTTTAAATTTAGTTTCCACTTCCATTAACGCGCAATTATAATAGGTCATCATTTGACGATAGGGAAGAGTACTTTCTTCTACAAAATCCGTAAAAGCATCAACTAATTTCAAATTTGCCATAATTACTCCTTGAATGTGACTTCAATCGTATAATCATCTGTATCTGGGATAATGGAAATGATCTCTTTAATACTTTTTTCTGTGTTCTTTTGAGCCGTTTTCATTAATCCCTTTTTCTTGGCTTCAGATAAAGCCTTCTCTTTTTGTTCAACCGCAAAAGCTTTATAGTCACTCACACTGATTGGGTTAAAAATATTTTTTGTTTCATCATAGACTTCAATACTTGATTCATCGATTGAATTTGAAATAACAGTTGGCTTATTCACTGTCACATGAATAGTAGAATCGTTGATTTCTATATTTGCCTTAGATAAATCTGTACCTAATTGAATTTCTCCTTCAAAAGTTAGAATGAAATTTTTGTTTGTCAAAGGAATGGACCAGCCATTCAGACTTAAAGAATTTTCAAATTTTCCTACTTTCGCATAATGATATTTTGTGGTTACCAAATCACTTGCTTGTTCAATTCGATTCTGAATCAATGTCGATGTGATTTCTGGTTCCGTTTGTTTATTCGCAAAGAACATACCGCCTACAAAGGCAATTAAGATAAAGACAACAACAAATAAAACTTTCTTTAAATTTTTCATAAGTGACCTCCTCATTAAAATTGTATCATAAATGAATAAAGTAAATAAACCGACATGCATAGTGTCAAATTGTTGCGTATAGTAAAAACACGACGGAAACGATTATATGTTATAATGGATAACGTGGAGGGTTTTCATGACTAAAGTAGAATTTCAGAAGGCTTGTTTAGAAGCCGGCATCCAATTAAATGAAGAACAAATGAATCAATTTGAAAAATATATGCAGCTTCTTGTTGAATGGAATGAGAAGATGAACTTAACGGCAATTACACAGGAAGAAGAAGTATGGGAGAAACATTTTTATGATTCAATCATGCCGTTTTCAAATATTAAATTTGAAACAATGTGTGATATTGGATCAGGCGCAGGATTTCCAGGTATCCCTGTAAAAATTGCATTTCCACATGTTCATATGACTTTGGTGGAGCCATTACAAAAGCGTTGTCGTTTTTTAAATGAAGTGAAAACTCAATTGAACTTGGATAATCTCGATATATTAAATGTTCGAGCTGAAGATTTGGCAAAAGAAAAACGTGAATGTTTCGACGTGGTCAGTGCGCGTGCGGTTGCTAAACTATCTATTTTATTAGAACTTTGTGTTCCTTTTGTGAAGATGGATCATACTATGGTGGCTTTAAAAGGTAAGAATGGTCACGAAGAGTTGATCAATGCGCAAAAGGCAATTGATACATTAGGTGTTGAATTGATTGATGAAGAAAAATTTATGATTGAAGAGGATGCAACACGCATTAATTTATATTTTAAAAAGGTAAAACATACGCCAAATAAATATCCTAGAGCGTATGGGCAAATCAAGAAAAAACCTTTGGAGGGTTGAGTATGGGAAAAGTTATCGCAATTTCGAATCAAAAAGGTGGAGTAGGTAAAACTACGACATCTATAAATTTAGCAAGCGGACTTGCACATGTAGGAAAAAAAGTATTGTTGATTGATTTCGATTCGCAGGGAAATGCCACGCAAGGATTAAATGCGAATCAAAATAATTCACAAGCTACGATTCACTCCGTATTAATGGAGGGAGTTCCTATTCAGCAGGCCATCGTACCTAAAATGAATCCAAGAATTGATATTGTTCCAGCCAACATTAATTTAGCTGGAGCTGATTTAGATATGGATAAAATGGAAGCCGGCAAAGAAGAATTATTAAAAAAAGCCATTGCACCTATTCGAGATCAATATGATTACATTATTATTGATTGTCCACCATCACTTGGACTATTGAATACCAATGCATTGACAGCAGCTGACAGTATTTTGATTCCAGTACAGTGTGAATATTATGCATTGGAAGGAGTTACGCAGTTGTTGATCACAATTCGTCTTGTCCAAAGAACAAGTAACCGAAATTTAAAAATTGAAGGTATTTTATTAACAATGTTTGATATTCGTACAAGATTAAGTGTAGAAGTTTCGCAGGATGTGCGTCAAACTTTTGGCAAGCTTGTATATCAAAATTCTATTCCGAGAAATGTAAAATTATCGGAAGCACCTAGCCGTGGCATGTCTATTTTTGAATATGATCCAAAAAGTACAGGAGCCAAGGCATATGCTGGTTTAACTGAAGAAGTACTAAAACGTAATTCAAAGGAGGCATAGCTATGGATAACAAAAATAATGCTCGTTTAGGAAAAGGATTGTCCAGTATTTTTGGGCAAGATGTTTCTAAAGTATTAGATGATATTCAAAATGGAGATATGGAAGTTGAAAGACAGGAACAGTCAAAAATTCCTGTGGATGAGATCCGTCCAAATCCATATCAGCCTCGTAAAGTATTTAATGATGAAGCTTTAAAAGAATTAAGTTCATCAATTAAGCAACATGGTGTGTTTACACCGATTCTAGTTAAAAAAAGCATTCAAGGATATGATTTGATTGCCGGTGAAAGAAGATTAAGAGCTTCAAAGCTTGCCGGATTAAAAGATATTCCAGCTATCATTGTTGATTTTGATGATCAGGAAATGATGGAAATTGCTTTGTTGGAGAATATTCAACGTGAAGATCTAAATGTAATAGAAGAAGCAAAAGCGTATGAAAAATTAATTCAACGATTAGGATATACACAAGAACAGTTAGCTCATCGTGTCGGAAAATCACGTGAACATATCACAAATTTATTACGATTGTTAAAACTTCCAGAAGATGTCCAGGAATACGTTGTGAGTAAACAATTAAGTATGGGGCATGTACGAGCTTTACTTGGTCTTAAGACAGAGGCAAGTATGCGTAAAGTCGCTAAACAGGCTATTGATCAAGGTTTGTCTGTTCGTAAAGTAGAACAAATTGTAAAAGATACAAACAATAAAAAAACGATAGAAAAGCCAAAAGAAGATATTTATGTGAAGGCAGCTAAGGAAAAACTTCAAGAATTCTTCCAAACATCGGTATCTATCAGTAAAAATGCCATTTCTATTCATTATGAAAATAAAGAAGACTTAAATCGAATACTAGAATTATTGAACCTAGTTGAAGAAGAATAAGTCTTCTTTTTTTGACAAATGTTCTGTTTTTTGTATAATATTCATTATTCATGGAGATGTAGTAAAAAAATAGCGCCAGGACTAAGTATTTAGTTGACGAGGACCAGACTTATCGAAAGATTCGGCGGGTAGTCTGGAGGTTGATACAACCTTTAACGATGGACAAAACCAATGTGTGAACATTGAACAAAGCCATTTGGTATCCTCCATGATAATAATTTATAGGAGGATTTTTTATAATGTGTGGAATCACAGCGTACGCAGGTAAAGAGAGTGCTTTACCATTTTTATTGCAGGGTTTAGAAAAACTCGAATATCGAGGATACGACTCTGCAGGCGTGACTCTCGTTTCGAATCACCATCTAGAAACGTATAAGGCGAAGGGGCGTCTTACAAATTTAAAGGAATTGTTGAATGAAAAAGAACATCCTGAACATACAGGAATTGGACATACACGTTGGGCAACACATGGTGTTCCAAGTAATATGAATTCACATCCTCATACAAATGAGAGTGAAACAATTTCAATCGTGCACAATGGAATTATTGAAAACTATGCATCAATCAAGGAATGTTTATTAGAACAAGGATATACATTCCAGTCACAGACGGATAGTGAAGTTATCGTTCATATGTTGGATTACTATTATCAAGGCGATATGATGTACGCTTTAAAAAAATGTGTGCAATACCTTCAAGGTAGTTTTGCGCTATGTGTAGTTTGTACAGATTATCCTGACTGCGTTTTTGTCGCAAAAAAAGAAAGTCCAATGATTTTAGGAAAAACAGATACATCTGCATTTTGTGCAAGTGATATTCCAGCTGTGTTAGATTACACAAAAGATATTTGTGCTTTAGAAGATGGACAGATGGCCGTATTAAGACCCGGAAGTATTGAAGTCTATGATTTCTTTGGAGATCCCGTTTCAACAAATTGGATGCATATCTCATATGATGCTTGTGCAGCTCAAAAAGGTGGATATGATACTTTTATGCAGAAGGAAATGCATGAACAACCGTATGTGATCAAAGAAACATTGAGAGCTCATATTGAAAATAATTTGGCTATGCCAGAATTATCAGGTTTAGATGTTTCAAAAATCAATCAAATTTATTTTGTCGCATGCGGAACTGCTTACCATGCGAGTTTGTATGCTCAATATTTATTGCGCACATGGATTGATTTACCAATTTACTGCATTAGTGCAAGTGAGTTTAGATATGGAAATTATCGAATTGATGAAAACACTTTATGCATCTTTGTTTCACAATCTGGAGAAACAGCCGATACTTTGGCAGCATTAAAACTTTCGAAAGAAAACAAAGCCCAAACACTATCTGTGACAAATGTGTTAGGTTCTAGTTTAGCTCGATTATCTGATTACGTTTTATATACTTGTGCTGGACCAGAAATTGCGGTCGCAAGTACAAAAGCTTATACAACACAACTTGTGTTGTTGGCATGTCTATGTTTAAAGTTAGCGTCTTTATTTAATAAGGGTGTGGCATGTAAAAATCATATGATCAATCAGTTGAAACAAATGCCAGATGTAGTTGAACAAATGCTTGCACAAGAAGAAAAAATGGCTGAATTCGCTAAACTATTAACGAATCAAAAAGATGCCTACTTTATTGGTAGACAACTAGATTATTTAAGTGTTTTAGAAGGTGCGTTAAAACTAAAAGAAGTTTCGTATGTGCATGCCGATGCATATATGGCTGGTGAATTGAAACATGGTCCAATCGCATTGATAGAAAAAGATACAGTTGTGATTGCGTTAGCTACGCAGCCTAGTGTTGCACAAAAGACAATTTCAAATATTTTGGAAACGGTTGCTCGAGGAGCCAAGGTCATTTTGATTGCTTCACAAAGCCAAAATACGGAAGGCTTTGAGTATGTGATTCGTATTCCAGATGTAGATCCATTACTAAGTTGTATTCCGGCAACAGTTTTATTGCAAGAATTAGCTTACTATGTCGCAAAAGAAAAAGGTTGCGATGTAGATAAACCTCGTAACCTTGCGAAAAGTGTAACTGTAGAATAATTATTCTTTAATTTCAGTGATGATATAGTGAATGGTTTGATCTAAACCATGCTCAGATAAATATTTTAATAAATGATGGATGAGGGCGTCTGTTTCAGGATGAATCAGAATTTTACCTCGTGCATTTTCATAATATTCAAGTGCACTAGAGTCTGTGTACTTTTCTTTTTGATAGATCATACTTGCAGCGACTCGATCACAAAACATTTCAATGACATAGTTTGTAGGCATCTTACATGCATAAATGCCATCTACTCCAAAATCAAGCCAATATTCCCAATGATGTTTGTTTCTTCCTTTATGATGTAACCAACCTAATGAATAGCCTTTTTCTTCTTTCTCGGCATCTATAGGAGAGCGGAATCCTTGATAATAATGAAAACCTGTCTTTAATTCAATATAAGAGTATTTGCTTAAATCATGGAGTAAACCTTGTTTATATAGGTGACAACGAAAACAAAGCCAAGTAACTTTTAACTTGTGCTTGTTGATCGTATGTAAATGAGATAATGCTTTATTCATAAATTCACTTCTTTCTTGATTATTTTATCATAGAATAAGAAAACCATTCTAGTGTAGGCATCTAGAATGGTTTCTTTTTGTTTATTATTATTTTTAAAAGAGAGATATGAATAAATGAGGATTGGATTTAAAATTGAACTTAATTTTCATGATTTACATAAAAATCTAGCGTATATAGACAAATGTTTGTGAATGAAATACGAAAAGCCAAATGAAAGCGAATACAATGAAAATGCTTGATATAAAGACAAAATGCTGTGTTTTGTTCATGAAAAATATACATAAATGTAAATTTGTATGTAAATTTCTTTCTTAAACCCTTGAAAACGTGTTTCTAACATAGTATAATTTCTTCACACATAGTGAGCAGACTATAGGAGGAAAGAGAAATGAATAAACAAAGAATTGTTGCTGGTTTAGCATCTGTAGCAATGGCTTCTACTTTAGTAGCATGTTCAGGCGGATCTAACAGTGACGCAAAAACATTAACAGTATCTGTAAACCAAAGTTTAACTGGACAGTTTACACCTCAATATGCATCAAGTGCTTATGATCAATATGTAGTAAACTTATGCTACGAATCAATGTTAAAGTACAATGCTGATAACGAATTGGAACCAGTATTGGCTAAAGGTTTACCAGAAGTAAGTGCAGATGGTTTAACATTAACTTACAAATTGGAAAAAGGACACAAATTCAGTGATGGAACTGAAGTAACTTCAAAAGACGTTAAATTTACATTCACAACATTATCTGACCCAAGCTATGCTGGTCCTAATGGTGGTGGATTGGAAAACCTAGTAGGATATAAAGAATATAATAGCGGAGCTGCTAAAGAATTAACTGGTATTGAAACTCCAGATGATTACACAGTAGTATTCCACTTAGTATCACCTCAAATCGATGCAGTCTCAACATTTGGTGCAATGGGAATCACTAGTGCAGATCACTACTCAAAATACAAACAAGGTAAAGTAAAAGTTGTTGAAAAGAACCAAGAAGAATCATGTGGTTCTGGTGCTTACCAATTAAAGAGCTATGATAAAGCAAGTGGAGCTTCATTTGTTCGTAATGAAGAATTCAAACCAGAAAAAGGACAATACCAAGTAGACCGTATTGTTATCAAGAAAACAGATGTAACTACAGAAGTTTCTGAATTGAAAAAAGGAACAGTTGATTTAATTCCAGATGTAATTGAAACAAATAAAGTAAGTGAAGCAAGTCAAGATGACAACATGGCATTCAACTACTACTCTCGTAGTGCTGTTGGTTTTGTAGCTATGAACGCTAACAATGGAGCTACAGCTGACAAAGCTGTACGTCAAGCATTGATGTATGCAACAGATCGTCAAGGATTCTGCGATTCATACTTCGGATGGGATAAAAAAGCAAGTGATGAAGTTAAGAAAGTTAAAGGTGGATATGTACCAGCTGCATACTGGAATCCAGCATCAGTAAACAGCGGAGCTGTAGTTCGTAACGAAGAAACAATTGATGGATTAAATACTTATGCATTTGACATGGATAAAGCTAACCAAGTATTAGATGAAGCTGGTTGGGTAAAAGGTGCTGATGGAATCCGTGCTAAAGACGGACAAAAACTAGAAATCAAATTCTTATGTTCAGAAGGTAACTCAGTACTTGATACTTTAATTCCTATGGTTAAGAAAACTTATGGAGATTTAGGTGTTGACTTAAAACAAACTACAGTTGATTTCTCTACATTATTAAGTAATATTCAAGATGAAAGCCACGATAGCGAATGGAATATGTGTTTCTTAGCTACTGGATTTACAAATAACCAAGATAGCTCAGCTAATGATTCATATACAAATAATCCAGATAACATGGCTGTAAATAACTACTCTCGTATTAATGATCAAGCATTGGTTGATCAATTGACAAAAGCTCGTGCTGAGTCAAATGCAGAAAAATCAAAAGCAGAATATGTTGAAGCTATGAAGATGGCTGCTGATGATGCAGGTTACATGCCAGTTTACTCAGGTATGCAGTTCAACCTTTACAATAAGAAAGTTGACTTGACTGGAACAGGAACATTACGTAACTGGTCTCAATCAATGGATACAATTACTGTAAAATAATTTAAAATTTGCACAAAGGTGTGTTAAAATAGTGGATGTTAAAGGACAAATGTTCATTAACAGAAACATGGCAACGTTAAATAGTCTGCATGAAAAACTCGTGGATTGTTTATAAAATTAAGGGCAAGCCGTATTGACTTGCTCTTATATGCATTTAGTGGATAGAAAGGATCGATAACTATGCTAAAGTATGTATTTAAAAGAATTTTAGCGATGATTCCTGTCCTTTTCATCATTTCAATCGTTATTTTCGGTACTGTAAAGGCGATGCCAGGTGATGAGGTAACAGCTTATTTTGGAGCCGGTTCAAAGGTTACACAAGAGCAACGTGATCACGTTCGTGAGTTGTTAGGATTGGATAAATCGTTACCTGAACAATATGTACGTTGGGTCGGACGTATGTGTACAGGAGATTTAGGATCAAGTATTACCCTTAAAAAACCAGTTGGAACTATTATTGGTGACTATGTATGGAATACATTCTATTTGAATGTTGTTTCTTTAATAGTGGCTTTAATTTTTGCGATTCCAGTTGGAATAAAGCAAGCCGTAAAGAAAGGTTCAGTGTTTGATAACTTCTGGACAGTATTTTCATTGTTAGGAATAAGTGTTCCAACATTCTTCTTTGCCTTAGTATTAATTTTCTTCATTGGTTTGAACATCCCAGGTATGCCAATCAATGGAATGCGTGACACAATGCTATCAAGCTTTGGTTACTCAAGTATTTTCCAAGAAATTGGAGATATCGCATTACACTCAATTTTACCTGTAATCGTATTGGCGTTTAGTTCATTTGCGTCATTCTCACGTTATGTACGTAACTCTATGGTTGAAGTCATCAACATGGATTATGTTCGTACAGCACGTTCAAAGGGTCTTAAAGAAAAGACTGTTATCTACAAACATGCATTTAAAAATGCACAAATTCCTTTAGTAACATTACTAGGATTATACATTCCATCATTATTCTCAGGAGCCGTAATTTTGGAATCTGTATTTATCTGGCCAGGAATTGGTAAAGTATTAATTGATGCGATCAACCAACGTGATAACTCTTTAGTTATGGCTTGTTTGATGTTTAGTGCCTTGTTGATGTTGTTAGGTAACTTATTGTCTGATGTTTGTTATACATTAGTTGACCCACGTATCAAGGTAGATGAATAGGAGGGAACTATAGATGGCTAAAAAAGATGCTGTAGTATTAGAATCTGGTGAAAAAATTGAATCTATAGGTCCTTGGACCATCGCATGGCGTAAGTTTAGACAAAACCGTGTTGCCATGGCAGGTTTGATTATTTTTATTTTAATTGTTATTGCTGTTATTGTTATACCACCAATGCTTGGATATAGCGTAAATGACTATGATTTATCAAATCCTAACTTAGCTCCAGGAGGAGAACATTTATTAGGAACAGATAAACAAGGTCGTGACTGCTTATTCCGTTTATTCTTAGGTGGACGTATCTCTATTATGGTTGGTATTATTGCTGCTGTTATTACTGTCATTTTAGGATGTACAATTGGTGGTATCTCAGGATATTATGGTGGAAAATTAGATAACGTATTAATGCGTTTTGCAGAAATCGTTTATTCATTACCATTTACACCAATGATTATTGCGGTTGCCTCAACTATGTTGTGGGTTCCACAAAGTCAAAAAATGTATACTGTATCATTATTGATTGGTTTATTATCATGGCCAGGACTTGCTCGTTTAGTTCGTGGACAAATTTTAACTTTACGTGAACAAGAATTTATGCAAGCTTGTGAAGCTTTAGGTATTTCAGATTTCTCAAAAATCTTTAAACACTTACTTCCAAACGTTATTTCTTTGGTAATCGTAAATGCTACACTACAAATGGCGAGTGCTATCTTGACTGAGGCTGGTTTATCATTCTTAGGTATGGGTGTTACGGCACCTACTCCTTCTTGGGGTAACTTAATGAACTTGGCACGTGATTCTTATGTGTTCCAAAACTATCCTTGGGAATGGATCCCTGCAGGTTTAATGTGTTTATTAACTGTAATCTCTATCAACTTAATTGGTGAAGGTTTACGTGATGCATTCGACCCTAAAGAATTACAGTAGTAAGGAGGATACACAATGTCTGTAAATAAAAAAGTAATTAAAGTGGAAGACCTTCGTGTATACTTCCATACAAAAAAAGGTGATTCAAAAGCAGTTGATGGAAACCACTTTACAATGTATGAAAATGAAACACTTGCAATCGTAGGTGAATCAGGTTGTGGTAAATCAGTAACTGCCATGTCTATTTTAGGCTTAGTAAGTGAACCAGGAGAAATTATGCCTGGATCAAAAATCGTATATATGGGAAATGTAGACCGTGATGAAGATGGTTTAAACTTAGCTACAGCTACAGATGAACAAATTCGTCACATTCGTGGTAACGAAATCTCTATGATTTTCCAGGAACCAATGTCAAGTTTGAACCCAGTTATTACAGTTGGGGATCAGATTATGGAAAACATTTTGACACATGAAGAAGTTTCTAAAGAAGAAGCTAAACAACGTGCAATTGATTTGTTGGCAGAAGTAGGTATTTCTCGTCCAGAAAAAGTTGTTGATAACTATCCATTCCAATTATCAGGTGGTATGTGTCAGCGTGTTATGATTGCGATGGCTTTATCTTGTCATCCAAAATTATTGATTGCCGATGAACCTACAACAGCTTTAGACGTTACAATTCAGGCTCAGATTCTTTCTTTAATGAACAGATTGAAGAATGAAACAGGTACATCTATCATGTTGATCACACACGACTTAGGTGTAGTTGCTCAGGTTGCCGATAACGTTAACGTTATGTATGCAGGTAAAGTTGTTGAAACAGCTCCAGTAGAAGAATTGTTCAGCAACCCTAAACACCCATATACAGTTGGATTAATGAATTCAATGCCTTCATTAGCTGAAGAAGGTAAACGTTTAAATACAATTGAAGGTAGTGTACCTAACCCATTGTATTTACCAAAAGGATGCTACTTTGCAGATCGTTGTCCATATGTAACAGATCGTTGTAGAGAAGGTCAACCAGTAGATACAAAAGTTAAATCACGTCACCACGTATGGTGCTTCAAAGTTGAAGAAGAAATGAAACAGGAGGGATAGTCATGGCAGAAAAAAGAAAAATTCTTGAAGTAAAACACTTAAAAAAATACTTCCCTCTAAAAAAAGGAAAATTTAAAGAAGGCGACCCATGTGTTAAGGCCGTAGATGATATTACTTTCGACTTATACGAAGGTGAAACATTAGGTCTAGTAGGTGAATCAGGATGTGGTAAATCTACTTTAGGTCGTACAATCATTCGTCTTTATGAACCAACAAGCGGAGAGGTAATCTTCGAAGGTGAAGATGTAGCGAAAAAATCTCGTAAAGAAATGCGTGCTTTACGTGAAGAAATGCAGTTTATCTTCCAGGATCCATATTCTTCATTGAATCCACGTATGACTGTATTCAATATTTTGGCTGAACCATTGATTGCTCACGGAAAATTCAAACGTGGTCCAGAACTAGATGCATATGTTAAAAACCTAATGGACCGTTGTGGTTTGCCAAGCTACTATTGCTATCGTTATCCTCACCAATTCTCAGGTGGACAAAGACAACGTATTGGTATCGCACGTTCTTTAGCGTTAGATCCAAGCTTCATTATTTGTGATGAACCAGTAAGTGCATTGGACGTTTCTATCCAATCACAAATCATCAACTTAATGAAAGATATGCAAGAAGAAAAGAACATTTCTTATATCTTCATTTCACACGACTTGTCAGTTGTAAAACACATTTCTGACCGTGTAGGTGTAATGTATTTAGGTAGTATGATGGAACTTGCAGATAAGAATGAAATCTACTCTAACCCTCAACACCCTTATACAAGAGCGTTGATTGGTGCAATTCCTTTACCAGACCCTACAAAACGTAAAGAAATGCAAGTTATCCAAGGTGAAATTCCAAGTAACGTAAACATTCCTAAGGGATGTAAATTCAACCCTCGTTGCCCATTTGCGAAAGATATTTGTCGTGAACAAGAACCAGCAACAAAAGAGGTTAAACCAAATCACTTCGTTAAGTGTCACTTTGGAGGTGAATTCTAATGTCTAAGCGCCCATCTATGCGTGAGATGTTAGAAAAAAAAGATAAACAAAAAGGTAAAGAAGATCGTCTTGAAAAAGGGGATTTTCTAGCCTTATTAATTGCAGCTAGTAGTACATTCTGGCCAATTTTATTAGGTGCCATCGTTATTTTAGCGCTATTAATTTTTGGTTGGAATGCCATCTTTGCATAATACGAGAAGCTTTCGGCTTCTCTATTTTTTTAGGAGAAAGATATGAAATTTACAGATTATAAATATGAACATATGGATATTGAAGCTTTGCAGGCACAATTAAAGGCGATTTGTTCAAAATTACAGAATGCAGCTTCTTATGATGATTTTAAAAATGCGTTTATTGAATTGAATGACGTAAATAAATATATCAATACAAATCAGACACTTGTTGATGTACGTCATACAGTGGATACAAGAGATGAATATTATACAAAAGAAAATGACTTTTTAAATGAAATGCTTCCAGTATTAAAGGAAGATATTGTGAATTGTAATAAAGCAGTTATGGCTAGTCCTTTTGTTTCTGAATTAAAAAAAGAAGTACCAGAAACGTATTTCTTACAAAGAGAAATGGAAGAAAAATCATTTGATCCAATTATCATTCCTGAAATGCAAGAAGAAAATAAACTGGCTTCTAAATACCAAGCAATCATTGCGAGTGCACAAATTGAGTTTGATGGTGAAACATATACTCTTGCTGCTTTAGAAGTAAAGACAAATGATAAAGATAGAGATACTCGTAAACGTGCAATGCAAGCCTATTGGGGATGGTATGACGAACATGCTAAAGAAATTGGTGAAGTTTATGATCAATTAGTACAAGTGCGTACGCGCATGGCTAAAAAATTAGGATATGAAAACTATATCGAACTTGGTTACTATCGCATGATGCGTTTTGACTACAATAAAAAGGATGTAGAAAACTATCGTAAACAAGTATTAGAAGATGTTGTTCCATTAGATAATGAGTTGTATGCTCGTCAACAAAAACGTTTGGGTTATGATACTTTGCATGCTTGGGATGAAAAGTTTGAATTCACTTCAGGAAATCCAGCACCTAAATATAGTCGTGAAGAATTAGTAAAACGTGCATTAAAGATGTATCAAGAACTAGATCCTAAAACAGGTGAATTCTTTGAATTTATGACAGAAAGAGAATTGTTAGATCTAGATTCAAAGCCTGGTAAAGCAGCTGGTGGATATTGTACATTCATTCCAAATTATCAATCTCCATTCATCTTCGCAAACTTTAATCAGACAAGCCATGATGCTGAAGTACTAACACATGAAGCAGGACATGCTTTCCAAGTGTATTCAAGTAAAGATATTTTCCCTATTGATTGTGTATGGCCTACTTATGAATCTTGTGAAATCCACTCTATGTCTATGGAATTTTTTACATATCCATGGATGAAATCTTTCTTTGAAGAAGATGTAGATAAATATTATTTCAATCATTTGTCAGGAGCTGTTAAGTTCTTACCTTATGGAGTTTTAGTGGATCACTTCCAGCATGAAGTATATGAAAAACCAGAAATGTCTTGTGAAGAGAGATTGGCTACTTGGAGAAAGTTGGAAAAACAATACTTGCCTCATAAAAACTATGAAGGTATTGATATTCTAGAAAAAGGTGGATGGTGGATGCGTCAGCTTCACATTTTCATGGATCCATTCTATTATATTGATTACACATTAGCTCAAGTATGCGCATTGCAGTTCTGGGCTCGTATTCAAAAGAAGGATGAAAAAGCTTTTGAAGACTACAAACACATTTGTAAGATTGGTGGAACATTGCCGTTCAGAAAAATTGTAAAAGAAGCAGGATTAAAGGTTCCTTTCGAATCTGGATGCTTAAAAGATACTGTTCAATTGGTTCGCGAATGGTTTGAAAATGCAGATGATTCACAATTTTAAAAAAACATCTTGCGATTTGAAAAAAGGCTTGCTATAATTGTATAGCACTTACTTTGGGTCAATATGACTTAAGGCGGAAGGAGGATACATCGATATGAAACAAGGAATTCATCCTAATTATCATAAAGTTAAATGTATCTGTACATCTTGTGGTGCAGAATTCGAAACAGGTAGTACAATCAAAGGTGATGAATTACGTGTAGATACTTGCAGTAACTGCCACCCATTCTTCACAGGTCGTCAACGTTTCGCTGCTGCTCAGGGACGTATTGAGAAATTTAACAAGAAATATGGTTTGAAGTAGTAATATAATGACAGTGTCAGAAATGGCACTGTTTTTTATTTTGGTTATAAAAAAATCGTTATTTAAAAATAAATATCCTTTAAAATAGACGTTTCAAGCTTGTTTGGTTATATTAAAATGATCAAATGTGCACAAGAAATAACTGTGGTATTTGAAAACTTCTATTGCTACGTTTATAATAAAGACAATAAATTAAAAATAGAGAGGTGTATTAGAGTGAAAAGAGCTAAAAGAATGGATGTATTTCAATCTTCTATATTTACAGAATTGAAAAATATGAAGCTGGATTATACACAAAGAACAGGAAATGAAACAATTGATTTTTCAGTTGGATCTCCAAATATTGCGCCTGAACCATCTATTATGAAGGTACTGCAAGAATCAATTATGGTTCCAGAAAACTATAAGTATGCGATCAATGAATTACCTGAAATGAAATCAGCAATCCACGATTGGTATAAGAACCGTTATAATGTAGAACTAACATATGATGAAATGATCTGTCTACAAGGATCTCAAGAAGCTTTAAGCACATTGTTTTTAGCTATGTGTGATCCAGGTGATATTGTATTGGTGCCAGATCCTTATTATCCAATTTTTAGTGATGGGCCAAAGATTGCAGGGGCTAAAGTTGAATATATGCCTTTGTTGCAAGAGAATAACTATGTTATTCAATTGGATCAAATTGATGAAGAAATTGCGAAAAAAGCGAAGATGATGATTGTATCCTATCCAAACAATCCAACTTGTGCTATAGCACCAGATTCATTCTATGAAGAGTTGATTCAATTTGCGAAGAAATATGATATTGTAGTTTTACACGATAATGCATATAGTGAACTTGTATTCGATGGTAAAGTTGGAAAGAGTTTCTTATCTTTTGAAGGAGCTAAAGAAATAGGAATTGAATTGAATTCTTTCTCGAAAACATATGGAATGGCCGGTGCAAGACTTGGTGTGTGTGTTGGTAATAAAGAAGTGATTGATTGTTACAATACCCTTAAATCAAATATGGATTATGGAATCTTCTTACCTATACAATATGCAGGCATTGAAGCACTAAGACATGGAGGCGCAAGCATTCACTCAACTTGTCAGGCTTATCAAGATCGAAGAGACGCTCTATGTGAAGCATTTGATGAAGTAGGATGGCATATTGATAAGAGTCCTGCAACAATGTTCGCATGGGCAAGAATTCCAGATCAATATGAAGATTCATATGCCTTCACAAAAGATTTGATGGAAAAAACAGGTGTTGTCGTTACACCTGGCCAGGCTTTTGGTGTTCATGGTACTAGATATGTGCGTTTAGCTCTTGTTCAAGATATTGAGGATATCCAAAAAGCGGCAGAAAGAATAAAAAAATCTGAAATTTTTAAGTAAAGTGCAAAAATTTGCACTTTTTTTTCGTATAAGAGTATATGAAGTGTAATCGATGTCAAAATGAAGATCCTAAATTATTTGCGTATGATCATGGAGTTTATTATTGTCGTAAATGCATTGATTTTTCTAGGTTGGAGGTTAATGAAAAAATAAATCCGGTTAAATTGAAGCATAGAACGTGGAAGGGTAAACCTAAACTTGATTATGAACTCACTGCTTCGCAAAAATGTGCAAGTCACGAAGTATATCAACATTTAAGTAAAGGAAAAGACGTAATACTTTACGCCAGTACAGGTGCCAGGCAAAACAGAAATTTGTTTTGAAAGTATCTGTGGATATTTAGCACAAGGAAAGAAAGTAGGGTTTGCGATCAGTCGAAGACAGGTTGTTCTTGAAATCGCAAATCGTTTGCGGATAGCGTTTCCTGAATTAAGTGTGTGTGAAGTGGCTCAAGGATATACCCAAGTTACAGATGCAGACCTTATTGTATGTACTACACACCAGTTGTATCGTTATCCATATGCCTTTGATTTATTAATTTTAGATGAGTTAGATGCCTTTCCTTTTGTGGGCAACGAAGTACTTCAGGCCATAGCGAATCAGGCGTGTATTGGACAAAAACTAATGTTGAGTGCAACACCAGACAAAGAGAGTATGGAACTTGTGAAGCAAAAGAAAATAGAGCTTGTGTGTTTGTTTGAAAGGCCACATAAACACCCGTTGATTGTGCCTAAAGTGATACAGGTATCTATTTTAATTCAAGTATGGATTGTAATTTATTTGTGCATAAAATTCCAAAAAGAGGGAAAACAAACATTGGTTTTTGTCCCTCGAAAAAATGATGGAAAGTGGATGAAGATGATTCTAAATGTATTTGTGAAGACAGATTTTATTCATTCTTCTACACAGAATAAAGATGAAATTTTAGATTGCTTTCGCAATAAAGAATTGAGTGCACTAGTTTGTACCACACTATTAGAAAGAGGAATCACGATTCCAAGCGTTCAAGTTGTTGTTTTTAAAGGAGATCATTCAGTCTTTACCACGGCCAGTCTTATTCAGATTTTTGGGCGTGTGGGAAGAAGTTTTAAAGATCCAGAGGGAAAGGGTGTGTGTTTATGTCAAGCTTCAAGCGAATCTATCAAAGATTGTGTGAGTCAAATTACGAAGATGAACGATACTGTTTATGTTGCCACAAAAAAATGAGTGAAATTCGCAATTTTGAGATTTTCTTTTATAATGATCTTTTGATATGTCCGGATTGTTCAAAAAATTTCAAGCTACATAAACAAGTCTATAATATAGATGGTATCCCTTTATATGTTCTCTATGAGTATGATGAGTTTTTAGAGAGGTTGTTTTTTCAGTATAAGGAACAAAGGGATGTTGTATTAAAAGATGTTTTTTTGTGTGAACACTTATATTTAAAGAAAACTTTTAAAAAATATTGTGTCTGTACTTTATGTAGTAGTGATGCAAAACGTATGGAAAGGGGATTTGAACCAGCTATTGATATGTATTCGTCGTTAGATGTTTTTGTTCATTCTCCTTTCTACAAAAAGAAGGATATAAAGCAGTCTTCAGCAACAAAATTGCAAAGATCACAAATTAAGAATGTATTGGGTTTGAAACAATTGTATCCATTGCCTAAAAAGAAAATATTGTTGGTGGATGATGTTTGTACAACTGGAAGTACACTATTGGCTGCAAAGCAGTTGATTCATCCGGACTGCATGTTTGTTTTAGCGGCACATCCACTTTGGATTTTGGCAAATCAAGAAAACATAGTGGTCAAATCAAAGGGGTTTTGGTAAAATAGTCTAGAAGGGGCGATAGAAGCTATGGATAAGAAAAAAAAGAATGAGAATGATGAGATTTCTCAATTATTAGATTCATTTCAAACAAACGAGGAAGATACGTTAGAACAAAAAATGGATCAATTCACAAAGAATCAAACTCGTAGTCGAGTAGAAAAACATAAACCTGAACCGGAAATTCCGTTTCAAGCAAAAAAAGAGGAACCTTCACTAGGAGATACGTTTGTGGTTGGATCAAAGGATTTAAATGAGCCAAAAGAAGATCTTTCTGCAACACGTACAGTAATGTGGAATGCGGATGATTTAAAACAGGAAGCAGATTCTACAAATCAAACTGTTGTGATTGATGATGATGAAATTCAGTCTTTGTTAGAGGAGGGTAAGGGTCCTCAATTAAAAAGAGAAGTAATCAACAAGAAAAAAGAGCCAAGCAAAAAGAAATCAGCACCAAAAAAGAGTCATTCTAAAACTGGAATGTATGTTGCCTTAGGCGTTGTAGGTGTATTGTTGGTTTCATTATTGATATTTGGTGGTATGAAACTAATGACTGGTGGATTGTCAAGTTCTGATGAAAAAACATCGGAGGTTCAAAAGAAGAATTACCAGGAATTATTAGATTTTGCGAACAACTATGATGATTTATCTTCAAGTGACCAAAAGAAAATTATTGATTTTGAAAGTAAATATAACAGTTTAACGCGTAAACAAAGAGAGAAGATTGATGAAATCTTAGAAGAGGCTACCGGTAAAACTTTCAATGAATTACTTGCGAGTGCAAATAAGAAGACAAGTACGAAAAAAGACAACAACAACACTGAAATTGCTGAAAAGAAAGCGCAGTTGAAACAAAAAATCAATGATCTTAAAAAGCAGTTGTTGAGTGCACAATCGGAATTAGAAAATGCGCAGAATGCACAGTCTTCAGCTCAAAGTGATGTCGATTCATTACAGTCTCAGATTGATTCTGCAGGTGGCGGTGTAAGTGATGCTCAAAGTGCTGTAATTAGTGCACAAGCGGATTACGATAATGCACAAAGTGCGCTACAGGCATGTGAGAATCGTCGTAGTGAATTGGAGCAAATTCCAAATAGCGAATTAACGCAAGATCAATATACAGAGTTACAGCAATTATATGCTGAACATCAGGGATTAGTTGATAATGTAAACACAACAAAATCGGCTTTGGCTGATGCAAAATCGGCATTAAGTGCTGCACAAAAGAATTCGGATACTTCTTCTTTGCAGAATAAGTTAAAATCAGCAAAGACGAAATTGGATAGTGCAAATTCAGATGTAACAGATGCACAGTCAAAGGTAGATTCATTGAATTCTCAAATCAATGATTATCAAAATCAATTGAATCAATTAGATTAGACAATACAAAATGTATTGTCTTTTTCTTTATGTGACCTTTTAATGTCTTGTGATTTTTGTTAGAATATATACGGAAAGTCAGGTGAAAATATGCGTAATGCGATTGTTCTGGCGGCAGGAAAAGGAACTCGAATGAAATCAGATCGTAGCAAATTAATGCATACGATTATTGATCGTCCAATGTTGGCTTACATTATTGATGCTTTAAGAGCGGTATCTGTAGAAAGAATTGTAGTGATTGTCGGATATCAGGCTGAAAGTATTAAAGAAGCTTTTCCAGATGTTGAATTTGCTTTGCAGCAACCACAATTGGGGACAGGTCATGCGGTTATGCAAGCTACACAATTAAAGGATGAAGATGGGGATACATTGATTATTAATGGAGACGGGCCATGTATTCAGCCTGAGACATTGGAAAAACTATTCCAAACCAATCAAGATGCATCATTAACTCTATTAACTTCTGTATTGGATGATGGAGCTCATTATGGTCGTATTGTTCGTGATGAAAATAGTCATGTTCAAGCGATTGTAGAGGCAAAGGATTGTACAGAAGAACAAAAACAAATTTGTGAAATCAACGCAGGTATGTATTGTTTCAAGAACAGAGATTTATTTGATAACCTTGATAAATTAACAACAAATAATGCTCAACACGAGTATTACTTAACAGACTTGGTTAAGATTTTAGCTAATCAAGGAAAGGTTGTTAAGGGATTGGTAGTTGAAGACCGTGATGAAGTCATGGGAATCAATGATTGTGTAGAATTACATAAAGCGTATGAATGGATGCGCAATCGAATCAACAACAACTGGATGAAAGAAGGGGTACAGATTGTAGACCCAATGCGAACAGTTATTGGAAAAGATGTAACGATTGGACATGATGTGATTATTCATCCAAATGTTGAAATTCTTGGAAACACAGAAATTGGTGATTTCGTTGAGATTTTACCAGGTTCTTATTTGAATAATTCGAAAATTGAAGATCGTGCAATTGTAGATTCAAGTAAAGTCGTCAATTCTTGCATAGAAGAAGGTTCTGTTGTAGGGCCTATGTCTTATGTAAGCAATAATAAAACCATAAAATAAACCTGATAGGGTATGAGAAAGGATAAATCATGAAAAACACTATTGTATTTGCTTTATCATCTAGCGTTGGTTTAGCAGAAGATATTTGTAAAGAATTAGGATTAGAATTAGGTAAATGTGAAGTTAAACACTTTGCGGATGGAGAAATCTTAGTAGAACTTGGAGAATCTGTTCGTGGAAAACACGTATATTTTGTACAAAGTACAAATAAGCCTGTAAACTCAAATTTAATGGAAATTTTAATTGGTATTGATGCATGTAAACGTGCAAGTGCTGCAAGCATTACGGCTATCATTCCATATTTTGGATATGCGCGTCAGGATCGTAAAGCGAAACCTCGTCAACCAATTACTTCTAAATTAGTTGCTGGTTTATTAGAAAGAGCTGGAGCTGATCGTGTAGTTACAGTTGACTTACACGCTACTCAGATTCAAGGATTCTTCGATATTCCAGCAGATGATATTACTGCGAATGGATTGATTGCTGATTACTTCAAACACAAAGAAGGATTAGGTGAAATCGTAGTTGTATCTCCTGATCACGGTGGAGCTGTACGTGCTCGTAACTTGGCAAATGCATTAGGTGCACCTATCGCAATCATCGACAAACGTCGTCCTAAACCAAATGTAGCTGAAGCTATGAACTTAATTGGTGATGTTGATGGTAAAACTGCAATCATCATCGATGACATGGTAGATACAGCTGGTACATTAACTGCTGGTATCAAAATGTTGAAAGACAAGGGAGCTAAAGCTGTCTATGCTTCATGTTCACATGGTATCCTTTCAGGACCTGCTATCGAACGTTTAAAAGCTGCTGAGTTAGCTGGATTCGTTTGTACAAATACAATTGATCAAACAGAAAACCAAAAAAATTATCCAGAAATGACTGTTCTTTCAATGGCACCATTGTTAGCTGGATTGATTCATGCAGTTGAAGAAAATTCTTCATTATCAGAAGTATTAGCACACGCATTTGATGACTAATATGGAAACATTGTTTATTGGCTATCCTCCTTGTTCAACTTGTAAAAAGGCATATAAAGTTCTACAAGATTTGGGTATTGAAGCTACATATCGAAATATTAAAGAAGATAATCCAACAAAAGAAGAGATTCAAAGCTGGATTCATCGTGGTGTGGAATTAAAAAAATTGTTCAATGCAAGTGGTATGTTGTATCGCGAATTAAAAGTAAAAGAAAAACGCGAAACATATACAGAAGAACAATTGATTGAATTACTTGCCTCAAATGGTATGTTAGTAAAAAGACCTATTGTGATTCAAGGAGATAACATTATCATAGGAAACAAAGTTTCAGAATACGAAAACTTACAAAAATAGACCTGTCAATCGACAGGTCTTTATTTTAAATCAAAAATGGAATTGAAGTTCTCTTCAATTTGTCTACATGCACTTGCTTCATCAAGTTGTTTGATTTCGCAAATCTTCTTTGCGACATATTCCACATACATAGGTTCATTTTCTTTTCCACGATAAGGAACAGGTGTTAAATAAGGAGAATCCGTTTCTGTGATGATTCGATCAATAGGACATGCTGAAATACATTCAGGGGCTTGTCTAGCATTTTTGAATGTGATAGGTCCGGCAAACGAAATCATAGAATTCATTTTTAAACATTCCATCATAGTTTCTTTACTTCCGCTGAAGCAATGGAAAATAATTTTTGTCTTTGCGTATTGTTTTAAAATATCCATGCAGTCTTTTGTGGATTCGCGCATATGAATAGAAATAGGGAGATTGTGTTCATTCGCAATTTGAATCTGTTTGATAAATAGCTCTTTTTGTAAATCATTAAAACTAGTATCCCAATAGTAATCCAATCCAATTTCTCCTAAACAATCTAAATAAGGCGTTTGATCAATGAGATACTGAATTTCTTTATCTGCAACTTCTTTGGCATCACTTGGAAACCATCCAAAGGCAATTTTAAAAAATGGATATTTTTCTTTTACCTTTTTCGCACGTTCTAATTCTTCAGGACTTGTGCACATGATCATGCAAGAAGTGAGATTTTTAGCTTTGATATTTTCAATGATCTCGTCAATTCGACTATATAAATGATCACAAGTGATGTGACAATGACTATCTGTATACATAAATAACCTTCTTTCTTAAAATAGTATATAATTGTGTTAAAAGAGGTGCAATATGAAAGTTAGCATGGAATTAAATGTAAGTGATAAAGAGTTTTATGATTTGATGATGAAATCTTTAAAAGAAGAAGTTAAAAATGTCACGAAGAAAAATTTAGAATTAAAAGAAGGTTTAAAATATAAAAAGAAATCAGCTCAAAGAAAAGGAATTGGCTCAGAGATTACTGTGCATATTAAAAGGTTGATTCCGAATACATTGTATGAAGCAACGTTTGTCACGGCAATTGATCATACAACTATTTCTTATAAGATTGAATCTTTAAATGAATCAAAAATCAAAGTGACTTATGAAGAAATTTATGAAAATGTTTCTTCAAAGGAAATTCCTGTATGGAAACAAAAAATGGCTGAGAAGCAGTCGGCTAAGAAATCAAAGAAAATGTTTAAAGAGGTTGAAAAGTTCATTTTAAATGAAAGAAATAACAAGAACTGATTATACCAGAATAGAAACCAAGTTTTCCATCTTGGTTTCTTTTTGTGTTTATATGCGTTATAAGATTGGTATAGAAAAGCTTTAACCCAACAAAAGAAGGAGGAATTGGATATGAAAAAGTTAGGTTATTTAGCGGGGGCATCATTGTTATTTGTTCCAATGCCTCTATATGCAGCAGGAATTGGTTCTAGTAACCAAGTATTTACTCACACTGGTTGGTTCTCAGTTATTTGTATGGCAACAATCGGTGTTGGAGTTGCAATTTGTTCAAAACATCAGAAATAATAATGAAAAAAGGTTCAACAGTAAGCATCATATGGGCTGTGGACCTTTTTTATTTAAAATTTGACAGTCATTGATAATAACATATGTTACCTACAATTTTTGTGGAGTATGTTATACTGAGTTAACTGAAAGAGAAAGGGTAACTTATGGTCAGCAATTATTTGGTGAAATTTCTTGAAGAAAAAGAAGTACCTACAATCACAAAAAAAAGACACACATATTTAACGTATTATGGTTTAGAACAACAAGATACGTACGTGTTAAAAGAAGGTATTGTTAAGACTAGTATAATTTTGCGTGATGGAAGAGAATTTAATATTTCTTATATTAAAGGACCCGATATTATTTCATTATTAAAAGATGAAGTAAGTCAATATACATCGGCTCCATTTAACGTTCGTATTGAGAGTGAAACGGCTACTTTTTATCGTATTCCAAGAGTGTTATTCTGGGATTTTGTAAATCAAGATTCAGAGTTAAAAGAGTATGTGAATTCATATTATCGTACTAAATTAACGGAAGCTATTTTTAGACAACAACTTATGACTATGAATGGTAAAAATGGAGCAGTATGTGCTTTTATCTATCAATTGATTCCTATATTCGGAAGAAAAGTAAAAAAGGGTATTTTAATTGATTTCCAAGTGACAAACGATGATATTGCAGGATTCTGCGGTATTTCTACTAGAAATAGTGTAAATCGTATTTTAAGAGGGTTACGTGAGCAAAATGTAATCTCGATGGTCTATCAGAAGATTTTAATTTTAGACGTAGATTATTTAAAACAATTTGTACAAGCATAATACAAAACAAAGCGCAGAGTTAATTCTGCGCTTTAAATGGTTTTATGATTTTTTGATATGAATAGATTAATTGGCTTGCCATTAAACACCAAATAATGGGTTCGCAAAAGCATACACCTAAATATTTAAATGTAGGAACTAAAAATAATGTAAAGACAATTTTTCCAATGAGTTCAATAATACTAGAGAATAAAGGTGTTATTTTATATCCAAAGCCTTGAATTGCATTTCTTAAATTCAATAGTATACTCAATACTATGAAAAATGGAATATTGATTTTTAGATACATGGCGCCATTTTGTAGTACGGCAGGCGTGTTGGATCCAGATAAAAGGTGGACTAGATTTTCAGCTGTAAAATAAATAAGTATACTTAAAAAGATGGGATATATAATACCGCAGATGTTTGAAAGACGAACCCCTTTTATAATTCGCTCATAATTTTGAGCTCCCTTGTTTTGAGAGACAAACGTTGCCATTGAGGCTGCCAATGTAGAAAGAGGCAGACAAAATAATGAGATTAATTTTCGAGCAGCCATATGGGCTGTAATGATTTGAGTGCCTAGACTGTTGATTCCGGATTGAAGAATGATGGTTCCAATGGATACGATTGAAAACATAAATCCCATCGAAAAGCCTTGTCCCAACAAATCATTGACCATATAAGATTTAATTTGGAAATGTTCTTTTCTAGGTATCAAAATTTTAGCTTTTCGCAAAATTAAAAAGAAACAAATTATAGTTGAAATGGCTTGGGCAATAACAGTAGCTACAGCTGCGCCAAATACACCCATATCGAGTATTGTGATACATACAATATCAAGCGCAATATTTATAATAGATGAGCAGAAAAGTACAATCAATGGTCTTAGGCTATCGCCAATAGCTCGTAACATACCGGCGCCTAAATTGTAGAACATGGTGATGATTAAAAAGGCAGATATACATCGAATATAGTTTAATGAATCATGATAAATACTTTTTGGTGTCTTTAGAATTGTTAATAGATATGGCATCGAAACATAGGAAACGATTGTGATCACAATGGAGATGATCAATCCTAAAATTAGAGATGCTGCAACGCTTTTCTTTAGTTCATTTTCATTTTTAGAACCATAATATCTTGCTGTGACAATACTAAATCCTGTTCCACATCCATTGGAAAACTGAACGATCAATTCAAAAATAGCAGCAGTAGCGCCCATTGCGGCCAGGGCATTATCGCCTAAGAAATGACCAACTAATAATGTATCGATTGTATTGTAGAGCTGTTGAAATAGATTAGAAAAGAAAAGTGGAATCACAAAGAAAAGGAGTCCTTTTGTGATGCTTCCTTGCGTTAGTGAATGATTTTTCATGAGATCAGCCTCCTTTTTGAATATAATATAAACCAGATTACTAAAACAGTTCCTTTAATAATGCTTGAAATTGAAATGGCCCACCATACTCCATTTACTCCTAAATAGTGAGATAGCAGAATGGCCATAGGAATTCTCGCAGACGTGAATATAATGGATACAATACTAGGTGGCAGAGTTTTACCAAGTCCATTAAAAGCACCTTGTGTAGCTATTTCTATGCACATAAATAGTTGGGAATATCCAAGTATAATTAGATAGTCAATTCCATAAGGAAGGATATTTGTTTCATGGATGAAACATGAGAATATCGGTCCAGGAAGGAAAATTAAAACGGCTGTTGTTAATAATCCCCATAATCCAACCACCAGCATGCCAGTTTTATAACCTTGTTTTACACGATCATAGTTTTTTGCACCATAATTTTGCGAAGTGAACGCATTGATGGATGCGCTGAATCCATCGGCTGCCATCCAAGAGATAGATTCAATTTGCGAGCCTACTTTTTGTACGGCAACACTGATTGCTCCAAAACTTGAGATTAGGCGTGCAATGTACATAGAAATACATGTAAATAACATACTTTGCACAGAGGATGGAAATCCTATTTTTAATATTTCAGAAATATGATTCAATTCTGGTTTTGACAAGATACGGATATTTCTAAATAGATCAAGATTTTTTGCATTATATAAAAAGACCAAAGTAACAATGATTTGAGCAAGAATTGTTGCGAGAGCCGCACCGATGACTCTAAGATTGAATACAAAGATGAGTATAGGGTCTAAAATTAAATTTAATACTAGACCGGTTGTTGTGGCTATAAAAGTGCTTTTTGAATGACCGGCAGCCGTAAGAATTCCGGTAAAAATCTGATTCACAAAAGAGAATACAATAAAGCCACATGTAATCCATAAATAATTCTGAGCATCTTGAATAATAGCGGGATCTGATAAATTAAATAATTGAATTAAATACTTTTGAAAAACAATAATAATAATTCCATATATAAGGGCAAAAAATAAGGAACTTTGAAAAGCTGCCTGAATATAATTTTTTGTTTGTTCTTGATTATTAGCTCCAAGACTTTGTCCAACCAAAGCTTGTGATCCAATCTTAGGCATGTTCACAAGGCCGTTAGCCAAATACATGAAATTTCCAGATACACCGATACTGGCAACTGCACCAGAACCTAAAAAACCAATCCACAACATATCAACCAGGTTATAGGCCATCTGAATAAAATACGTTGCCATGATTGGGATTGCTAATAAACTTAATGATTTAAAAATAGGACCATGCAATAGGTCAATACTCTGATTTTTTTTCATACAGGGAATATTTTAGCAAGTTTTTAAGAATTTTAAAATAAAAGAATGGATGTGATCACACATCCATTCAATCAAATACTCTTTTTTAGTTCTCTTAATGCATCTAAGTCCAGTCCAACAATCTCAGAGATTTCTTCAAGTGTTTGATTATTTCTTACAAGCATCTTAATCGCGATTTTGATTTGTGTATTTTTTCACCACGCTCAATGCCTTGTTTGATACCCAACAGGATTCCTCTGTTTGTTGATTCTTCAAACATTTCATCTAATGCTCTGCACACTTTTACATCTCCTGGTATATTGTAATTGACCCATCTAACTGGTCATCTACAATATACTCCTCCTTTCTTTCAACCTGTTTGTAACCGTGGTTGAAGACGGTGTTGTTAATTTGTAAAATTGAATATGTGAATGTGGATTTGTATATTCATCTCCTGTAGCTTGACTACTTTTGAGAGGTTCTTACCACACCTTATTCCAAAACAGTGATTAGTTAGATGAGTCTTTGAATTCGTATTTTGAACCAGGTTTTGTGGTCTAAGTGTTGTGGATAACCATTTTCACAAATTTTAATCAAGAAAGGATGTTTATTTATGAAATTAGTTGGTATCGATGTTGGAAAGAACAGTCATCATTTTTGTGTCATGGACAAAGAAACTGGTGAACTCAATGTTACACCTACTTCTTTTTCTAACAACAAAGAAGGATTTGACTTTCTGAT
>NZ_JANFYN010000020.1 GCF_024460475.1 Holdemanella sp. MSK.7.32
ACTTTTTCTCAGAATAGCCTCTAAACATTCATGGTGCAAACCTCTAAAGACGGGTAAAACCACTAATTGCTAAAACCAATTTACAATTTACTTACTATTAGTATATAATAGTAGTAAATTAAAGTTCTAATTTAAATAATAATCTGTAAAGGCTAATTATTTTTACATTCATATAAAAAAACAATTTATAAGGGCAAAAATGGTTGAAAACTATAATAATATAATAGTAGGAGGACAAATATGAATTTATCATGTTGGAACGATTTGGACTTTGATGATTATTTCATTTTTAAAGATGATTATATTTTATCAAATGAAAATGTTAATATTATAAAGAAAGCATTAGTAACTATAGGCACAGCTCTTTTAATATTAGGCGGAATGCTTATTGTAAGTATGACTTCAGTTACTTTATATAAAACGTATACAGATGGAAAAGCGGTAGAATCAGCTTTGCAATTGGCTAAAAATGAAAATAGGCAAATAGATCTTTACACTTCAAATAAATATACAATGACTGTTAACGTTAATCATAGTAGTTCATTAAGTGTTGCTGGAGAATCATCATCAATTAATAGAATCACAGTTTATCCAAAAAATTATAAAGCTGAAAGAATTATTACTCCAAGCGGACAAATATTAATGCCTTATTCCTTACAAGAATAAATAAATTACATTTTAACCATTTTTGCATTATATACAAAACGAGATAAATTGAGCGTTTTATAAGTCACATAGATGAAATATACCATGTAAAAGCATCTAACTTAAGATTCTTTAAAAGAGAAAACGGCTAATATTGAAAAATTTCCAAACGCATAAGCATATGTTTCATATACAGTGCTTACAATTGGAGAACATTCTAATGGTGACAAAATAACAGAATTGGTATTAAAAGCAAGGAAATACAATGATAAAAAAACTCTACTAGAATACGCTCAGTCTTTAATGAAAGGAGAAATGAAAAAAGGCTTTTAGAAAGACAAACAATCGAGGGGTTAGAAGAACTTCATAAATAATGAAACAGTCTAGTTATTTACAATATAGCTTCTTAAGCAAGAATAATACAAAAATCAAGCATTAGAAGGATTGTAAAAAAACTATTGATTCACAATACGAAATTTTCCAAAACCTGTGCAACAGACCATTAACCTTAGGTGTCCAATCCACAAACAACCTAGCGGTTAACTGTCGACAGCTTTGTTTAAAAATTTTTGTATATCATCAATCTAAAACTGAATATTATTGAATATAAGTTTAATTTTGTCTTGACAAGGGTCACTTCATAGCAGGTGCTTTATGAAAAAAATTAAACATCAAACATTATTTATCAATGTTTTAATATTGTTTTTTACTTTTTTTATGGGATTTATTGGATCAATATTATTATTAAATAAAAGAATTACAGAAACAGTAAAATCATTGATAGATGGTACTATTACTGGAAAGCAGAGTGTTTCTTTATTTGGCCTAAATATAGTAAATTTTGAAAGCATAAAAAACAAAGAAATCTATGACATAAAAATTATAAAAACAGGCATTTATAATTATATTCCTTTTATTGTTGGGATTCTGTTTGTTCTTATTGTTATTTTACTAACTTTAATTTTTAAAAGATTGATTATAAAACTTAAAAAAAAAACCAATAATTAATTGTAAGTACCCATCTAATAACCCCTAGGCATTTTCCTGCTGTCTAGCTATAGCATATTCACTTGATTTACTAACTGTTTATTAACGTTCTTAATGTTAATTTATTAAATGGGGATGTCATGTGGGTACTCACATAATTAATTTGAATTTTTATTAAGTGATTATTCAGGAGAATTAGTATGAATGAAATTATTAACATTAATCATTTTACATTTAGTTATGATACTAAAATAATACTTAATGATATTAATATCCAAGTATTCGAAGGAGAAATTGTTGGATTGTTAGGAGAAAATGGTGCAGGTAAAACAACTTTATTAAATTGTATTTATGGTTTTTTGGGGGAACAAAAGGAAATAAAAATTTTATCCAGTACTCCATGTTTGGATAATGAGATTATCAAAAACAATGTTGGATTTATAGAAGATACACCTGTTTTATTAGATTATTTAACAGCCGATCAATACTTAAGGTTTATTTGTAAAATAGAGAATATTAGTATAGATAATGTACAGAATAAAATCGATGAGCTAATCCTTAAATTCAAATTAAAGGAAGAGTATACAAATAAACTATTAAAAGATTATTCTTTTGGTATGAAGAAAAAAATTCATTTTATAGGTAATTTAATTAAGGATAACAGTATATTACTAATTGATGAGCCAACTAATGGATTAGATATAACTGCAATTATTTATCTAAAACAAATAATCAAAAATCTAAGTCAAAAAAACAAAACAACAATATTAATTTCTAGTCATAATCTTGATTTTATTAATGCCGTATGTAATAGAGTACTGATATTTAATAATGGAAGGATAAACAAAGATTTATCTTTAAATGAAAATATTAATTTAGAGCAAGAGTTTTTGGATACAAAATTGAAAGGAGAGTAAATTTATGCAGCAAATGATTGAGTTAAATAAAATAAGATTTAAAACATTTTTTAACTATATAATTTATAATTTAATCAAAACTCCTAGTCTAATTTCAATTTTTTTTATTATACCAATGTTTCTCTATTTTACAGGCGAATTATTAGTCTCCAGTGAAATTGCACATTATTCTTTAAATCCAAATGTGTGTGAATTAATTAAATCGTACAATGTATTCTTGTTTCGTTTATTATATTATATCATCATCATTTCAGGACCTATATATTTTTTCATGAGCAAAATTAATATAAAAAGCTATTATAAATACTGTCATTATAAAATTTCATTTAAAGACATAAATAATGCAAACTATCATTTGTTTCTTCAATTATTAGATGTTTTTTTTCTTATAGTTTTTTTATTTATTCTTTCACACACTGAGTCCTCGTCATTTTCTATTTTAGTTTTTTTTTGTATGTTTTTTCCATCAGTCAACATATTAATACTAAGTCTATGCTATTTCTATCAACTTACTTTATCATTGCTTTTAAAATGTTTTAAAACTTACATAAATATAAGTGTTTTAGAATTACTTCTAGTTATAAGTTTCACTTATTTTTCAGTTTCTATCATTGAAGGGATATCTTTATCTACTGTCATAAACATACCTATTATATTTATTCTTTTTTCATTGATTTCTGTATTTTTTATTATTAAAGTTTTATATAAAACAATTTATTTAGAAGGATCAGTTACAATCTTCAATCAACGGAAATCGAGATCTAAAGTTATTAATTTTAAAGGTTCAATAAATATTTTGAAAAACTATTTCCTTTTACTTTTTAATATAAAAGAAATTTTTTTAGAATATATATTTTCGTTTTTAATTATTTTTATAATAGTAATTAGAACAGAATTAAAAAGTAGTCCAGAAATTATTTTTCAATTTATAGTTTTATTTTCTTTAATATCAAACGGAGTTATTTACTCATATAAAAGATGGTATTCTTTTCATCCCAAAAAAATTATCAATACTATATTAAAATTAGACACTGTTATTTTTACCATTACCAATATTTTAATTAGCACGACAATTTCTCTGATTGTTTTACATGAATTTAAATTTGACTATATTGCATTTAATTTCATGACTTACATATTATTGACTTTTATTCAAAAAAAGTTGAATTTAGAGTATGTAAACGACGGTAAGTCATCAGTCATATTTATTCTTTTATATGGTGTAATATCATTTGTTTCTTTTATTATTTTACAAAATGGGGTAAGTCTATGTATAAATTATCTAAAGGGATAAAAATATTGAACGAGAATGAAATTATCGATTCTAGGCTTGACATAAAATATAATGATAAAATATTATATAAACTTTTAATGAACATTAAGTTAAATAACTTATTGAATTTAGATAGTTATATAGAAGGTTTGAACATTTCTGAAAAAAACAAAAAATGTTTAAGATTATATTTTGATTTTTGCATAAAGAGAAAACTCATTAGCAAAACTAGCATCATTACAGATGGTATAATATGGAGAAATTCAAGAATAGCCATGGTTTTTGAATATTTTTTTCGCATGCTAATCTGGCTCATTCCAATCTTACCTTTTATTTATATAAATATCTACTACTGTAATCAAAAAATTAGTTTTCTTATTAATTTATATACAATCTATCTTTTCTCAATTACAATACATGAAATAGGACACGCTCTATCCTATTTTCTATTTCAAAAAGATATAAATGGATATTTTAATATTAATCATATTACAACTTCATTCAATTACAGTGAATCTAAACTTAGCCCGCCACAAAGAATCGCAGTTGCTATTAGTGGTTTTTTTGCTTCTATGATTTTTTTACTTTTTGCTCATATTAAAGTTAACGTTAATTGTTATATAATTTTAATTAACATCATATATCAATGCTTTTCATTTATTCTTGGAACAGATGCAGCTATAGTATTAAATGCTTTAAAAAAATAACTGAATATTACGTATGGGAAAGCCCTTCTAATACGATAAAATAAGTCCAGTTGATACGATGGCGAAGTCCATTGAATTAGTATTCCATGGTGGCAGAGCCACCCAATCCATGAAAATAGAGCCACCGAATCCATTTGGACAGAGCCACGCAATCCATTACTGATTCATAAATAAATGGTAAAAATAATTCTTCTTGCAAAGCAAATCTTCAAATGATCCATGTTCTACGAGTTTGACATGTGATAAAGCCAATATATCATCAAATTCCTGTAGCATTTTCTTATGTATCTTATGTGTTACATAAATTATGGTTTTATCAGTCTATTCTATGAATATTACATCAAGTCTTGACAGTATTAATACTATCAAGACTTGATGTAATCTCATCACACAACGATAAATTATGACAATGTAGTTTTGCTCTTGCGATAGATATTCTTTGGATTTGTCCTACTGATAAATTGCCTGCATCTTCAGAAACAAATTGATTCAAATCTAAATCTGAAATATTCGCAAATTCCATCGCACTTGTCAAATCTTCTTCAGAAGAATTTTCTCCTAAACACAAATTTTCTCGAATAGTTCCTGAAAATAAATGTTCTTCCTGCCGGATGATTATCGGTTCTTTATCAAATGAAATGATTCTTCCTTTTTGAATTGAATAATAACCCAAAATCAATTTTAATAAAGTCGACTTTCCTAATCCACTGTCACCAACAATCGCATATTTTTCCCTTTATCAAGTTGGAAAGAAAAAACCTTGAATAGTTTTATTCAACTCTTCTTTTTTTAAATCTGTGTACAAATCATAAATATCATATACACGATCCATTATTAGATTTCTATCCAAATCAAAATTAAATGTTTGCCCACATATTTCTGTAAACAAAGCAATCTTCTCATTTGTTGGTTTATTCTTACCAGTTTCAAATCGTGAAATTGTTGTTTCGCTCACATCCATATTCTGTGCAACTTTTTTTAGGAATCTTTTTCTCCTATCACTACTCATTTTACATTTCATTCAATTCGCAATATTTAATTAAGATAACATAGTCTATTTAGATTATTTGGTAATATATGCTTATTATTTTTCATATCATCTTCAATCGATGTACTTTGAAAATCATACTTTTATTTAGGATTAGCAAACACCACTCCACCATATATAGATCTTAATTGATCTAACGTATATGATTTTGTTTGCCAATCTTTTTTTGCATCTTGAAATGTATTTGTAACACCATCAAGATTCCCTTCTTGAACAGTTATGGTATTATCTTTTACTGCAATGACTATACCAACATGATTATGTCCAATAGCAGAGAATACTGCACCAGCTTTTGGTGAAGAAGATCGTTCAAATTTATCTGGATGTGCTGCCACCAATTTCTTCACACAACTGCTTCCATCACCGCTAAAGCCAGAATCATAACCATATAATTCATAAAATCTTCACCAAGTAAACCATGTACATTGCCCATATAATCCAGCCTGTGCATAAGGATTCCTTGTCACCCAGGCTTCTAGATTATTAAAATTAGGATTTGTGCCTCCTCTAAAAGTAATCCCTACATATCTCATAACGTGATCAACATAAGAAGGATCACCATATCCTGCTGAAACAGAGATCTGTACTAATAAATTATAAATAATTCGGGTAGAGAATAAAAATATTATATTAATAAAATAAATATTGAAAAATGAATAAGTACATGATATATAATATGTAAGTGGTTTCAGAAAATAAGGAGGTGCTTACATATGTTCTATCATTTATTTCAGAACAGAGATAAAAAATATATTTACGATGTTAATAGTAATTTGGTTTCTTATATATCGGATGAACTCTTCACAGATTTGCAAAAACAACATTCGTGTAATGAGCTATGTGAAAAAGAATACGAAATATTATTAGAAAAAGGATTTTTTAAAGATTATCAATTTAAACAACTCTACAATCCTCTTTCAAAGCGAATCGACTATTTGAATGATAGAAATTTATCTTTCTTTATTTTCCAGGTGACTCAAGGTTGTAATTTACGTTGTGCATACTGTCCTTATTCTCAATCTAATGAAAAGATAAGGCATCATAAGAACGTAAATATGACTTGGGAAGTTGCTAAAAAAGGTTTAGATTTTTATTTTCAACATTCAGTAGATTCTAATTTTATTGGAATTGGTTTCTATGGAGGAGAACCGTTACTTAATTTTGAATTGGTAAATCGTATTGTAGATTATTCAAATAGATTATTTGAGGGTAAAGATATTCATTACTCAATAACAACAAATGGCACTTTGTTAACAGATGAAATTATTTCTTTTATGGAAAAAAACAATTTTCAATTGTTAATAAGTTTAGATGGTGATAAAGATTCCACGGATAAAAATAGACATTTTGCAGGTAATGATTTGAGTGTTTTTGATGTAGTTTTGAAAAAGATTAAAATGATTCAAGAAAAACATAAATTACTGTTCAAAAAAATGACAATAAATATGGTGTTGGATCCATCTTTAAACATGGAAGTCTATGAAAAACTATTGGATAAATATCCTTTTTTAGAGAATACAAATCTATATACTGTAAAAATTGATGATTCTTATTCGGACAAGAAAAATATAATAAGTAATGATTTTATAAATTCATACAATTACAAGATATTTCTGTGCTTGTTAGAAACAATTGATAATTTTCATTTTGAAAAAGAAACAAAATTATTTGAGTCACAAAAAAAGTTGTTAAAAGATGAATTTAATAATGGAACTAGAAATAAAGTTGCAGAATATATTGAAAAGGATTTTATTACTTCAGGAATGTGTTTACCAGGTATGACAAAAACATTTGTTTCTGTAAATGGTGATTTTTATCCTTGTGAAAGAGTTAATGAAAAATTAAAAGATATGATTATTGGAAATGTAAAAGATGGATATAATTTAAAGAATATTAACAATTTAATGCATTTTAATAGAAAATTTGGGAACAGATGCATAAATTGTTTTGCTGTTCGTGAGTGTAATTTATGTCCAGAACAGTTTGGTGTAAGTGGTCTAGAAGAGAATGAAGAAAGCTTACAAGTATGCAGAGTGCAACGGGAAAATTTCGTTCAGGCATTAAAAGATAGAATGTCATATAATGAAATACTTTCGTTAATCGATGGAGGAAAGATATATGGCAATTAAAACTACATTGTTTTTCCCTTTTAATGATTATTCATTTTCACTAATTGACTATGTAAAAAAGATAAATGGTGATTTTGTTGTTGCAAGTTGTAAAGGTACTGGACTTATTGGAAGAGACGTTGCTTATTCGGTTAACATGCCAGATATAGGAGTAAATGTGCTAGATATTGCAGATGTTAGTTGGGATCAAATTACAGATTTTGTAATTCTTAATCCTGGTGATAATTTGGCTTTGTATAAGCAAATAAAAAAAGTATACATTTTAGCAAAGGAGAATAAGATAACTATTCACGATTTAACTGGTTATTTTGATACTAAAATAAAGCAAAAAAAAGATAATGAATCTTTTAGTCCTCGTCCAATTAGTCCAATTGAAAAACCAATTATTTATATTTCAGGAATATTTGACTCTATACATAACAGTTTGATTAGTTTGAATTTAAAATTTTATTTAAAAGAAGCAGGATATAATTCAAAAATAATGACTTATAATAAAAATTTAAAATATTCTAATGATATTATTTTTGATTCATCTTTTTTGGAAAAACCAGAAAAGCTTTATTTTACCCAATATAAATTGTATGAGCAAATTAAAAGATTGGATGACGATATGAATGTCGATTTAATTATTGTTCAAGTACCCGGTGGTTTTTCGCAACTCAATAATTATGTATTTAATGATTTTGGGATTTATTTTGCTTTTCTTAACAATTTAATTCGACCTGATTATTTAATAGTGTCTTTACCTTATGATTTTATTGATAGAGATATGGTAAAAGAAATTGAAGATGTTTCAGAGTCAAAATATAATAAGAAAATTGATGCTTTTGTAGTTAATAATGGTTATTGGCGATTCGGAGAAGGAACGACTTTATCTAGTCAACCTAAAGATACATATCTTCCGTTTAGTCTTTTAGATTCAATTAAAGAAGACGATATGTATACTATAAATTATTCTGAACTGGTAGATAGTATTATTAATGTTTTAGGAGAATATGATGATAGATAATTTACAAATATATGGTAAAGTTAAAGGACTTATTAAAGCATATTATGGAATTGAAGAAAATATTATTGATAACAATTATAAAGTATCATTATTTTTAAAACCGTTTGAATTTAGCCCTATAGAGTTGGTAAAGTTATATATTTTGATTAAGCAATCATTTAATATGGACTTTATTGAAGAGGATTTTCTAAATTATAATTTTTTGAGTATTGATTCTATCGTTGTTATGATAAAAAGAAAGTTGGATGAGAAAGATGAAAAATGTAGTTGAGGTGAAGAATGTAGTTAAGAGTTTCAAAGATAAAATTGTATTAAATCATGTTTCTTTTAGTATGAAACCTGGTGAAATAGTTGGCTTTGTTGGACAAAACGGTGCAGGGAAAAGCACACTAATGAAATGTATGTGTAATTTGATAAATATGGACGAAGGAACTATTTCTATTTGTGGAGAAGATGTAGTTAAACAAAGGGAAAAAGCATTATCATATGTTTCGTGTATGATTGAAGGTCCTGGATTATTTGAAAATATGACAGGTAAAGAAAATCTAGAATTAATGGCCACTTTAAATCATGCTTCAAAAGAAAAGCTACATGAAATGATGGTGTTTACTCAGATTGGTTCTCAGCTGAAAACTAAGGCAGTATCCCAATATTCCATGGGCATGAAACAAAGAACAGGTTTAGCTGTGGCTTTAATGAAAGAACCCAAAGTATTGTTACTAGATGAACCAATGAATGGACTGGATGCTACAGGGATTCAAGGCTTACGCGAAGAATTGATACGTTTGGCCAAGGAAAAGAATGTAGCTTTACTAATTTCAAGTCATCAGTTAGGTGAAATTGAAAAGATGGCAGATCGAATCATAGGTATCCATTTTGGGAAAATCAAAGAGATTTCCATGGAAGAAAAAGAAAATGTATATGTATTAGAAACGGATAGAAAAATACCAGATCAATCAGACTTGCAAATCATAGAACAAACAGGAAACACCTATAAATTAGAAGTAAATTCTGTTATGGAAGTACTCTCAAATTTAGAAAAGCAAGGGGTTCAAGTGAAGAATATTACTCAAATACACAAAACATTAGAAGATGTCTACAATGAGTTTATTCAAGAGGCATCATTATGATGTACGAACTTAAAAAGTTTATCTTTAATAAACGAAATGTCGGTGTATTTGGATTTCTAGTATTCTTTCTCGTTTGTTTTATTGGTTATAACGTATATATGGATAAGCATTATAATGAATCTCAAATCAAAATCTACCAAAAGGCCTATCGAATTTCTGAAAACAGAATGGATGAAGCAGGAAGTGAAGAAGAGTCTGAATTTTGGAAAAAGGTTTATCGCAATGCGAGCGGTCTGATCCACTTTTACTACAACAGTGAAAATAAAACAGATGAATTTATAGAATCAAAATTGAGCTGGAATCATTTGATGTTACAGGCAAATAATGAGGGGTATATCATCAATGATTTTGAGAAAAGAGATGTTCAAACTTTGCAGAATGAAACAAAGCAGTTGAAATATCTAAAGAAGAATCATATTAAAATGTTGAATAGTCCATATGAACCTAATACTTTTAATATATTCAATGAACTGTTTAATCAAAAATTGTATTTGGTTGTCATGTTGATCCTATGCATATTATTATGCGATATATTCGGTTTGGAAATGGAAAGTGGGTTTTATAAAAACTTATATGTTTCAAGAATTTCAAAGCAAAAAATACTGTTGAATAAGATAAAGTTTTCATTGTTTGCAGCTATTGTTTTGATAATGGCGATGTTTTTGATTATCGTTCTTTCTGGATTGATTTTTGGAATTGGAAATTGTGATTATCCGTACTTTTACCTTGATCAGATGTATACAGTGAAAGAGATTGTTGCGAAAAGTATTATTCTATTAGTTGTAGAAAATATATTTGTGGTAGGTATATCTGCATTGTTATTTACATTCAGTTTAAATAATGGATTTATTGTAGCTGTAAATCTAATTCTATATGCACTTTGCTTTGTCTTAGGAAATGTAACAGGCTATTCTAGATTCTTTGTGTATATTCCATTTTTACATATTGATTTTGTGAACCTGATTATCCATAAGCAGGTTGTCCTGGCTGCTATTATAAGCTTGATGTATTTTCTGTCTTGTAGTTTGATTTCATTACAATGTTTCAAAAAAAGAGAGTTGGTGAGATAAATGTGGACTTATGTGCTTTTCAATATCAAATCTAATTTAAAAAGAAAAGAAAATCTGATTCTAGTCGTACTATTCATCATTTGTGAGATTGCTTTGTTGTTTATTTTGAATACAAAATCATTTACGGAAAGTCCATATCAAACATCACTAGGCATTAGTATAGCAAGTGTTTCACAAAAGAATGATCCCAAACTTTACCAAGAATTTATGGATGAAGTAAATTTGATACGTCAGGCCATTTATAAGGGTGAGCAGGATGGAAAAGAAAAAAATTGGAAGTCATATTGTGAATATAAAGTAAAGGTGAGTGTGTTGGAAGCACAGTGGTATATGGTGACTTCAAGCATGCCTAATGATTCCTATTTTGAACATGCAGATGTTCTAGAAGAATTAAGGAAGGAATATGGATTACCTGATTTGTCGCAATACGAGAAATTAATTGTACAAAAATCAAATGATATTAATTTATATTTTTGTTCAATGCAGCAGGCTCGTTACTTTGACTACTTGCTAAAACATGATCTTACTCCAATAACATATTCATATGTGGACGCATCCAGTGCTTCACTACAAATAGCTCGATATATATTACCTGTAGTTTTACCTTTGCTGGTTGGACTTCTATTGTTTCAACAAAGAGAAAGACGAGCAAAGACAGAAAAAACAATTCTAACTATTTCTGGAGTAAAGAAAAAATATGTGAGATGGAATTTGATTTCTGACGTGCTTTTTGTTCTATTGGTTGTTTTCATGCCTATTTTAGTTTATATGATAGTTCTTGTACCTTTTAAAGGTGTATCGAATCTGATCTATCCGGTTTTATATTATAAGCCTGGATTTACTGGTTTTCATTATTGGGATACACAAGGATTGGATCATATTGTGCTTGTGGCAAGTGGACTAACGAATATGAGTGTCAATCAGTTTACAACGCCAGGAATGGAATTGATGCCATTGTGGCAATGTACACTATTTGTAGCATTTGGACTTGTGCTATCTACAATATTTTATGTCCTACTCATAACTGTATTATCTAAACTTATGAAAAACAAATACTTATCTTTGCTTGTATTTTTAGTTGTCTTGGGTCTTTGTTCTTTGGCATCGCCATTAGGAAACATGCAGAAGATCAATACATTCAATCCAATGTCATACAGAGATTTTGGAATGAACCTATTAGGTACTAGTTATTTTGGATATTTTGCAGGAATTGTAATTATTGGACTATATAGTGTGATTTTGTATTTAGTTTTGAAGTGGTGTGCTAAGAAAGTGCACGCTTGACATATCATGGAAAATAGAAAGGAGACAGCAAGATGATCAAGTTAAAGAAAACTGTAATCGGAAAAAGTACATTGTCTAGTGTTCAACCTAGAGCTTGCGCATGCCGAAACGTTTGCACAGGTGATGCAACTACAACACCTGGTCAATGGATTAGAAAAGATCAAAATGAGTATATGCGTAATACGGCCAGTGCTGCTGGTGCAGTAACACCAAGATAACATTAAGTTATAAGCAGTTATTCACGGTGAATAACTGCTTACTTGATTGGATAGAATGGATGGAATATATATGAAAAAAATAAAAGTCTTTTACAAAAATGTATTTTATGCAATCAAGTATATATATAAAATAGACAAATCTTATATTTTTCTTGAATTTTTAAATGTCATTTTAACTGCTTTTTCATCAATATTTTCTGTTTATTCATTAAAAGTATTATTGGATGTTTTTGTGCAAAAAAAAATAAATGTATTAACTATTATGTTGTTTATAATCTTTACAATTTCTATAATTGTTGATTATTTGCAAAATAAAATTGAAAAGCAATCGATAGAACTTAAAAAGATAATTATGTCAGAACGCACAAACTTTGATTTATATAATTCAATTTTAAATAAAAATGTTTTAATTTTTGAAGATAAGGAATATTACGATAAGATATATTTGAATATGACACAAGGTTTATCTAATATATTATCTTTACAAAATAACTTGGGTAAATTATTGACCCAAATTTTATCAATTATTGGAATTGGGTCTATTGTCATACAATATGATTTTCGGATTATAGTATTAGTCCTTATTGTTGTTTTATTTAGTGTAATGTTGAACTTTTACCAAGCAAAATTAGATTTCAAAAAAAATATAGATAGCATATATCCATCGCGAATATTTGATTATACTACAAGAACTGTATATCTAAAGCAATATTCAAAAGAATTAAGAAAATTTAAAATATTTGAAGTAATTAAAGCAATGTATAAAAAGTCTGTTGATGATATATATCATATTAATGAGAAATATGCAAAAAAAAGTATTCAAGTAACCATGATGCAAGATATACTGGAATTTATTCTTCAATTTTGTACAATTATTATTTTATTCTTTAAATATATTGTCAATGAAATTTTGATAAGTGATTTTTTAGTTTTATATAATAGCACCATGGATTTATGTTTATATATAAAATCAATATTTAATATTATTCCAGATTTTTACCAAAATTCTTTATATATTTCGGAATTTAAAGAAATCATTGAATCAAAAAAATCAGAATCAGATAATGATTGTCTAAATAATTATCCTTTTTTGTTAGATTCGCTAAAGTTAGAGAACATTTCTTTTTCTTTCAAAAACAGAAGAATTATAGATAATTTTAATTATGAATTTCAAAATAATAAGATATATTTGATACAAGGGAAAAATGGAGCAGGAAAATCTACACTATTAAACATTATATGTGGCTTGTACAAGACAGCTTGTGGTGATATTTATATAAATGGTGTAATAAAAGCTGAACAAAAATGGCTAAAAGAAAATGTAAATGTAATGTTTCAAGATGGTCAACTTTATGCATTACCGTTAATTTATAATATTATCATGCGTCCAATTCAAAATAAGGATGCAGATGAGAAACTTGTATGGGATTTATTAGATAAAGTTGGAATAGCTTCAAAAATACAAAAACTTCCATTGACTATATACACCCCTATTTCTAATGAATTGGATGATTATGGTACATCATTTTCTGGAGGAGAAACGCAAAAAATATTACTTGCACGATCTTTAGCTAATACTAAATTGATCAATATCTATGATGAGGTTTCAAATGCATTGGATGTAGAGTCAAAGAAGGATGCTGTAAAATTAATTAGAAAATACAATAAAAATACAATAACTATCGTCGTATCTCATGATAATGAATGGAATGATTATGTAGATCAGATAGTTAAATTATGAGAAATCTAAAGACGGATTATAAGGATTATCAAATGAAATCATAAATAGTGTATTGCTGCGCTCTAAACAGCAGCCAAAGAATCTATATGTAAAATAGAAAAGATCCATTTGGCAATGACATTGTATCATTTCAAATTGGATCTTTTAATATGGGCTCTATTTGACGCTTACCTCTTCGTGGATTTAGTGGCTCTGAGCAATGGATTGCATGGCTCTGTCCAAATGGATTCGGTGGTTCTATTTTCATGGATTGGGTGGCTCCGCCACCATGGAATACTCAATTTAGGATTAAATAGTTTCTGTTTTTGTAATTATTAATTATATTTTTAGTAAATTCTATAAATTGATATTCCATAATCATATTCTCCTTCACACACTGAAAAAAACTTCATTTTTTTAAAATATAAATCTTATTATCTTCTTGATAAAAAAGTTCGTTATTTCTCATTTTTAACAATATAACAATAAAAAAATATATATCACTTACCGACATTGCTAAGCTTGAAAAGCCAAAAAAAATAAGAAAAGTCATAAGAATCAAATTTTTTATAATGAATGATAAAAAAATAGGAATAATTGCCAAGACAAGCGTCGGAGATATTAACATTATTAGAGTTCTACACTTGCTCATCCTCGCATCACTTTCAACAGATATTATCGGTTGTAAGTTCTTCATTTTGAATATTATTTTTTTTCTACTTTTTTTCGGATATGATAGCAAATGTATATATTCATGTATAATACTAAAAGGAAAAACAGAAATAAGCACAGCTCCAAATGCAGAAAAAAACAAGCCTATATCATTAATATAAAATCTTTTAATCTTTAAAAAAAATACCAATAGTAGCAATGTACATAACACAATGATCAACATACTAATATTTTCTGTTTTTTTGTTTATTTTAAGTATTTTAAAATTTCTATTATCACAAAACTTTTCTACCATACACATAAATCCTCTCTACTCATCTATACGAATTTGGAGCAGCGATTCGAATAGACGTGGGAATACATCCAATTAACTAGCACTGCTCTGGACTAGTAGTAAAATATGAAATAGACACTAATGATACCAAAACAGTCGTAATGATAATGTTAGAAATAGAACATCTGGGTTCTGGATTTCCATCATTACCACCAACAATTGATAATTCATTCAATTCTTCAACGCTAACTTTTCTCTTTGTATTCTATTCTATTCCATGTTTTTTTTCCTTGTTTTCATCATGAACCTATTCCCTAGTACTATTATACAATTCTATGAGTATTTAATCTATCTAAAGACATAAATTATGTCGCAATTTCGCAGATTTGTAAACGTTCACCTTTTTTCGATTACATGTGTAAAATATATCTTTAATTAGTTTATCAAAATGGAACCATTGTAAGACAAATTCATGATTATATTACTATCAATAGGTCTTCCAATAAGTCTTCAAGAAAAGGTTATTAATGTTTACCTAAAATATGAAAAAATTCATCAAACAGTTTAAACATCTCTGCTCCCTAGTTAATAATCCTTTAAACACTCATAGGGTTTTCAACCCTACAATTTTTGAAGCCAACTTTTAGTCGACCCTATCTAATTGCGGATTACCCTTATTTTCTACTTAAACCAAAGTTACGAAAGAGTATCACCGCAACAAGTGATACTCTTTTATTGAGAAATTTAAATTTATACAAAAGAATCAATAATAATTGGATTAATGTGCATCAGGAAAATCATTTTTGAATTTGCCACCATAATGATTGTTCTTATAGTTTCTAATATATAGTAATAAAACCATTATCACTAAAACAATTCCACAGATGGCATACATTGTAGTTGGATTTAAATTATAGAATAAATAACAGATTACTGTCCCAACAATAATTAATAATCCAATAATCACAAGGAATGCATCCACATATTTTTTCATTTTTTACACCCTCTTTCTTATTATAAATAATATTATCGAATTTTAATGGTTGCACCACTATACCAATAACCTCCACCTACTAAACAAGAATATGGATCATTTACAGAAGAACGATAGTTAATACTATGTGTTAAGCTAGAACCACTAATATTGTGCCATTGTGAATTAATAGAAACAGTCCATAATGTAGGCACATATGTAATTGCGGCATTTAAACTAACATTTGAAATTTTCCCGTTATTATATGTATATGCACCCGTTACAGTGACTTTAGCACTTGATACACAACTACCACCTTGATCTTGAATGCGAATACTATATGACTTATTTACATTTATTCTTGATGCAGCGCGGTTTACATCAGATAAAGCAGAAATTTCAGATCCATATAATGGTTCAATCGTTGAGTTATCTTCTAGTAGAATAACTTCACCTTTGTCTGGAATAGGATACATAGTTCCTGCTTCACAGGCGCGTTGTTGAGAATGAACAGGCACATCAATTTCTTTAGCACTCAACATATTTGTGTTAAAAAATACTGACAAAACCATACTAAACACAAGAATCGATAATCGTTTAATTTTTCTATTCATAAGTAAATACACCTCCTAATTTTAACATTAAACAATTGAAATTAAACTCGTCTAAAAACTGCACGTGCGATTTTCCCACATACAGTTCCACTGCTACATTTAAACATTTTTTAATAAATATGGCTTCTTCATCACAATCCATATATCTACATGGATATATGGGTGAATGATTCTTTCCTGCCAAATTTCAAAGAACCTTTCCAATTTAAAACTTTTTTGAACATTTCTACAAATCAGGCTAAATCATTTTTTCATTTCCGACTGATTTTTTAATCCACAATGTAGTAACCCTTCCATGTCTTACTATTGAAATGAGTAAACCCAGAAAATCAAATGTTTCTCTTGTGACACAACATCTTTCAAACTGGAGATTAGTGTACTTTTATGGGAAAGTTATGATTTAAAAAATCCCATTCTTTTAAATACAACTTCATACACTCTTTGTGTATCTCTTTCATATTGAAATATTATCAGGAAAATCATCAACATACTTTACCAAGTATGCTTATCCCTTTTTCAAAGATAGCGCTATCTCTAACTCAAATATAATATAAAACCCATGAAAATACAATATAAATATTCATATCTGCTATATTTTTTTATATTCGTTATATTTAATTATATTCGAATTGAAAAAATAAATATTTATTCATATAATATAAGAGAAGATATACACAAAAAAATTTAAATGGAGGAACGCACATGAAATATATACAATTTACTAAGAAGGAAAATGAGGTCATGGATATCTTATGGAAGCATGATATTGCAATGTCTGCAAACGATATTAAATTAGCTTCCAAAGATTTGAGTATCAATACGATTCAGCAAACGTTACAAAAATTATTGGAGATTAAATATATCAAAGTAGCAGGAATTGGACAGAACAAGAAGGCAATCACAAGATTATATAGACCAGTTATATCCGAAGCTCAATATGTGAATTCATTTATTGGCGAAGATACACGTGCAAAAATTTCAGCTTATTTTGTTGAACACACAAATGATTTAGAAATGATTGAACAATTAAAGAAATTGATTCAAGAAAAAGAGAAAGAGTTAAAATAATGCGATTTTCTGCATCATCTCTTTTCATTACTTTGTGCATCAGTTTTTTATTGATTCTTCTTTTAGACATATTACTTTCATACAAGAAAAGTTATAAATTATTTCGGACAGATTTTATAACAGTGTTAGTTGTTGTTGTCGTAGTAAGAATGTTTGTGCCACTTGAATTCAAATTTACTAAAACCATTATAGTGCCCACAATCATGAATCCAATCATTGTACTGTTACAATATAAGATCTATGCAAATGTGCAAGTATATCAATTCTTATTATTGGTTTGGGCATTAGGCATTATATGGAACCTGATTAAATGGATTCGCGCAATTCAAATTGCCAAAGACATGTACAAACGTATTGAAAATCATTCAGAACATTATCATATAAGCGATTTTATAGATGACTATCAAGAAGAAAATTATGTGGTGTTAAAAACAAACTATGTTTCTTCCCCGATGGTCATGGGCTTTAATAAAACTATATTGATACCAGACGTATACCTTTCACAAGAAAATTTAAAAAATATATTACTTCATGAAACATGGCACATTAAAAATCATGATGTGTGCACTAAACAAATTATCAATCTATTAGTTATCATGTATTGGTGGTTTATTCCAGTATATAGATTAAGAGATAAAATTGATTTATTTTTGGAAATGCGTGTAGACTATCAAACAACAAGTCCATTTTCTAAAGAGGAAGTAATGAAATATATGTATACACTTATAGAAATCCAAAAAAACATTCAAAGTAAAAATGAATTCAAGGGACAATCTACACATTTCATGATTCAAGATAATGCACATGTATTAGAATACCGTATAAATTATTTAATTGATGGAATGTATCGAAAAAAAACGAGCAAAATTCTAATGATTGTCGTATTAACTCTTCCATTACTTACAAACAGCATTATTTTGGAGTCTGCATTTGAACCTCCAAACAATGAAGATATGTATGATCAATCAGATATAGATAAGGGATATATTATTAAACATAAAGATGGAACATATGAATTAGTATTTGGCAAAAAGCGAGTTGAAATATCAAATCCAAAAATTGAATGTTTTAAGGATATTCCGATTATAGAGGAGTAAATAATTTATGAAAAAAATAATGATTATGTTAGTGTTGATCGCATCTATGAATATAGTAACACCTGTTTTAGCAAATGAAACTGAAGTCACTGCAAATATTGATGTTACTATGCCATACAAAGATCAGCTAGTCTGGAAATACAAATTTATAAACGGAAAATTGTATAGAAGATTATGGAATCAAACATTGAATAAATGGGTTGGAGACCATTGGATTCCTTGTTAATAAATTTAAAATAGTCTTTTAATATCTTTGTATAAACGGGAATTGACATAAGTTTACTGCTTATGTATATATTCAAATTGGTATCCCTCTCCGTCTTTAAACAACGGAGTCTTGGATACCTTTTTATTTTTTAATCATATGCATTCAATCCATCACATTTCAAATTATAACTTACTCTGATTGGTAAATGAATCGGATAGTCGAAATCCAACTCACACTAAATTAACTGCAAAATTTTATCAAAAAATTTTAAAAAAAAGATAAAAACCATAGGATTTTATGCATTTTCTTGAATTATTGCACCTTTATATAAAGCAGAAACAACAATATAATCCACTCTAAACAAAAGCGCTTTTCAATTCCGACTGAGACCACCATTTGTCAAAGATTGCACCTAGCATTTGCCAGGTGCTTTTTTTATACCTTATTTCCCACTTAAACCAAAGTTACGAAAGAGTATCACCGCAACAAGTGATACTCTTTTATTGAATATATAAAGAATATATAAAATTGGATAGGGATAAATCTACCTTTAAAAGTCACAGGGATTTTTGCTTTTAGAAAGCAATAACCTTAAAACACTCATAGTATTTTAAACCCTACAACTTTTAATCTAGCTGGTATCTAATTGCGGATTACCATTTTAACTATAACCATTCAAATCTATCACACGATCACATTCTTCAGCTAATTGTATATCATGTGTAACCATTATAATTGTACATCCTTCTTTTTTAAATTCTTTGAGTAATTTTATAACAATTTGTTTATTTTCTTCATCTAGTGATCCGGTTGGCTCATCAGCTAAAATCAATTCACATGGCTTAACTAATAATCTAGCAAGGGCTATACGTTGTTGTTCTCCCCCAGAACATTCATATATGTATTTTTTTGAATATCCATTTAAGCCAACTTTTTTTAACGCGTCTTCAATGTACTTATTTACGGTCTTATTATTTTTTTCATTTATCGCCATCTGTAGATTTTCGTATACAGTTTTATTTTCGATTAATGCAAAATTCTGGAACAAATATCCTATTTTTGATTTTAAGAGTAAAGTGGCTTTCTTTGAAAATGGCTTAATTCCTTTTTCTCCAAACAAAATGATTTCTCCTGAATCTGGACTATCTAATAAGCCAATCATATTTAACAATGTTGATTTACCACACCCGGATTTTCCAATTATTGCAACAAACTCATTTTCATATATGGTACAAGAAAATGAATCAAAGATTACTTTCTCTTTAAATTTCTTTTGAATCGAATCTAATTCTACAATTTTCTTCATAACTATCTGGCTCCTTTCAATGAATCTACACATTCAGCATATTCTTTTTTCTTTAACGTGAAAATGGTAAATATCAAATCTATTCCAAGTATTAAAAAGCCAATTTCAAAAGATTCTAATATTCTTTTAGAATATAATGCATAGAAAATAATCACCGATAGATAAAGAGATATATTTATACTTAAGTATAATGAATATCTTTCGTAGAAAGATTTCCCTAAAAGATATTGAATAGACAAATAGTATCTTTTTTCAAACAAGAAAATGACAATCGCTTGAAGTTGGTAAACAAATAAAATTATGCTTATTAAAACGATTAGTATAGTTAATGAAATCAATTCATATGTTTTTTTGTTCTTGACCTGTGCAAAATAAGAATCACTTAAATAAAAATTTACTTTTTTGTCCATATTGTTCTGAATTAAAAATCTTTTAAAATTTGAAACACTTTTTTTTGTATCGATTGGGATAAAATAATTATCAGATGAAATTCTTGCATTTTCCATCCAATTATGGTCTATAAAAATTACCGGATTTATTTTTTCTAAATCTTTCGTATTTTCTACATAAGGCATATGTCTTACAAACCTAAGATTTGGTTCGATTCGAATTACCTTACAATCTTCATAATTTGAATAATAGCTTATCTGATCTTGATTGAATGAATAATTTTCAGGTATCAGTAAAATAGATTCTTCTATCTGATTAAAATCTAAAGGATTTCCAAATTCATCGCGAATCGTATAATCTTTTAAATAATTATTATTTACAACTATATATGGTATTTCATTTGAAACAGGTATTTCTAAATCACTGTCCATATGATTTTTTAAGAAGTCAATTTGTTTGTTTATATCGAAATCCTCATATATTCCATTATGTTCCTGCATATAATAATACAGTTTATTAACAAGTTCAGATGAATAAAATAAGTCCTCATTTAAAGACATAGATATGCCGTTTGTTATAATTTTATTCGACATTTGACTTTCATTCAAATTCAAAATATAGAGATAGTGTATTGATTCTATCCAATCCGCGCAGTTTGTTAAGAATACAGGAAATAAAACAAAAATCAGAATTCCTTTCAAGACCAATGATAGAACTGTTTTATTTTCTTGAGTACCATTTTGTTTTATATACTTCACTGATTTGACGGTTATCGTTGAAATTAACAAAATAATTCCTATCATAATTAAACTGAAAAGTAGCTTAATTCCCTCATTGATTAGATAGTATAAGAATAAAGAGGCACATGGTCTATAAGGGCCAACAAATAATGCGAATAAAATAATTTCTAAGAAAAGAAATAGACCATATAAGATTGCGATATGTTTTGTATATAGTGATATAAAAATTTTCTTGTTTGAATTTCCTAGCATTTTACGTATCACTATTTCTTTTCTATCTTTCAGAAAAATAAAAGCGAAAATCAATGCAGTCCCTAATATTGCATTCAAAAAAACCATATTCAAAAATTTTTCCTCTTGCATAGAGTAAGGAACAATTTCAACATCTGAGATACCTTGTCCTTGGCTATTTTCAGGGATAAATTCTTTAAAATAATCTTTCATTTGACTTGTAGAAGTTTTATTTGAATTTGAAATAGAGTAAAGTGTAATAATTTCAGAACCTGGAGTGTGATTCAACAAATCATTTAAAGTGTGAAATTCATATATGTCATTATAATCTCCGTAATAGCCTCGATTTAAATAGTCAATATAATTGAACGCATTCTTATCATTTATATTTGTAGAATAATAATTCTTTGAATCCTTTTTGAAATCAATTTGTTTTTGATCATTCCGTATATATAGGGATTTCAAATCCTGTGGATCAGCAGAATAAATATAGATTAAATTCTTTTTTATAAACCCCTCAGTATTTTCATAAACTTCTATAATTCCTGTACTGTTTGTCTCTTCACAATATTCATGAATTGTTGAAACTAAATCTTCATTAAATTGTAGGTTTAATCCTGTTACTTTTTTATTAGTTGTTTGTCCAATTGAAGTGGCAAAAGAATCCATTCTGTTTATCTGATCAGAAGAAAAGGATGAGAATCCGGAATAAAAAATATATACACTTAGGATAGCAACAAGCAAGTATGATAATTTTTTCATAATTCATCTCAACTTTCTAAAAAAGAGTCCCTTATTGATAAGGGACTCTTTTGATTATCTAGTTCTTAATCCTGAAGAGGCAATATGTGAGTGCGAATAAGCTGTTTTTGGATTCCAATTTACACTGAATTCAGTACTAAATTTACCGTTTTGCCCAGATGCCATTATCGAACCATTATAAATAATAGAACCGCCTATATAATTATTAGTATTGTATGCTTTTCCAAATAGCCAATAACTTCCAATTGAATCCAAACACGAAGTTTCAGCAGTTCCGTATTGTAAACTGATTTTGCTATTGTGAGAAATATTTTTAGAATCCGCTAATATTGAAAATGGGAAAGCAAGTGCGATTATAGAAAGCATGATTATAGAAAGTCTCTGTAGTTTTTTCATTTTCTCCTCCTGTTATTCTTTCTTTAGTTTGTATTACATAATCAATAGACAAAAATTCACCATTAAGTTCTTATTTAAGTATCTTCTGCTTATTTTGATGATTAAATTAGTTGATTCTGATTCTATTATGTTTTCTATACTTTACCTATATCTGGCACGCTATAACGATAATAAACTCAGAAGATACGATATATTTTGAGACTGAAAAATATATCTACTGATTTTATATCAATCGTAATAATCTTTATAAAACCAAGCCTACTTCTTAACACTGGTAAGCAGTGGAATTTTAATACCAATTTTTTGGACCAATGACTACATTCTGAGATAAACTATTCCTCATATAAATCTTTCGTTTTATACAAGCAGTACAGTTTTATAGTCATAAATTAGTTGATACACAAATAAGCTACAATCATAAAAAATATTAATACATAAAATTTTATTGCTTTCTGCTCAATAATCTATATTCTTTTAAATTATTATGAGAATGCTAGATAACGTTATCTTTACATTAATTTTCACATAGATATGCTAATAATGTCAAGATAAAAAGCATTAAAATGAATCATTTTTGGGAGTTTAACATTCCAATAGTAAAATAGTCAAACGTTGTTTAGATAAGGCTTTTTTTACGTTTTTGATTTTAGATAGTTGAGTACGAAGTGCAAAACAACAAAAGCATCAGCTATGTGGTGAATATAACGGATGGGCAAACCCATCCGTTATATTCAAAATGTTAATAATTTTAGTAACAATAGTTTTTCATCATTTAAAATATACTTGTAAATAAAATATTTGGAGATGATAATTCCCCTCCACTTTTACTTTGGGTTAGCAAACACCACTCCACCATATATAGATCTTAATTGATCTAACGTATATGATTTTGTTTGCCAATCTTTTTTTGCATCTTGAAATGTATTTGTAACACCATCAAGATTCCCTTCTTGAACAGTTATGGTATTATCTTTTACTGCAATGACTATACCAACATGATTATGTCCAATAGCAGAGAACACTGCACCGGCTTTTGGCGAAGAAGATCGTTCGAATTTATCAGGATGTGCTGCTATCAATTCCCTAACACAACTGCTTCCATCACCGCTAAAACCTGGATCATAACCATATAATTCATAGAATCTTCCCCAAGCAAACCATGTACATTGTCCATATAATCCGGCCTGTGCGTATGGATTCCTTGTCACCCAGGCTTCTAGATTATTAAAATTAGGATTTGTGCCTCCTCTAAAAGTAATCCCTACATATCTCATAACATGATCAACATAAGAAGGATCCCCATAGCCGGATACATTTAACTCTTGTTTTTTATTATCAGAAAACTGTTGTGCATTATATTTAGAATATCCACCAAAATTACGAATTGCCCATTCAATATAGCCAGAGCCATAATTATATCCTTGCAAAGCCAAATATATGCGTTCCGTATCGGATGAATCCTTTACTTTTGCTTTCTTTAAACAATCAGAAAAAGTGTGTGTTCCTACTTCAATAGAATACTCAGGATCCGTAATTCCATTAGGTACTCTAGGATATTTTGTATTATACCCTGACTCGCTTGCCTGCATTGGATCATTGCCTTTCCCTCCTGACTCCTGCATCATAATTGCCTGTAATAATGTGACATAATCCTCAATATCATATTCTTTTGCATATTTTCGAATTGTATCTTCATACGCAATGACTTCTTCACTTAAAGAAACAATTTCACTACTTGATCCACCATCCTGTGCCAGCACACTAAATGTTCCAATAAATAGAGTAACAACAAGTAATAAAATCAATCCTGTTCCAAAAGAAAAAAGTGTATTCATCGCTGATACACTCTTCTTAACCACTTCTATTGATGTTTTTATTGCTCTATTTGTACTCTTAACAGCCGGTTGTGTTACTACTTTATCCGTTGTTTGTTTAATCTTAGAAGTATTTATTTTATTTACGACATGATGCTTTGCCTTAGATACATAAGTAATTCTTTGATGGCTCACCGGTATTGATTCACTTAATGCCTTCTTATCTGTAGTTTTGAACTTATGCTCTCTATGCTTATGTTTAATAAATTTTGTAGCACGCTGCTTTGATTCTATAAACGTCTGCTTAGCAACTTCACTAACGTTATTTGTAGCTTGTACATTCGGATTTGTTTTAACAGACTGTTCTACCTTTTTGTCTTCTTCCTTATTTCTTGTATGAATCGTTTGCTGCTTAATAAAATGATTCACATTCCCTTTAACATCCTTTGTTTTTATGGATAGTACTTTCTGTTTTGTCTTTATATCTTTCATCTACATCAACTCCTTTAACATCTTTAATACTTACTTACTTTAATTGTCCCAAAACTTAGTTGATGTATTCGAAAATATCTTGTTCTGAATTAGCTGATACCTCAACATTTTATACATAAACAAGACTCATTAAATCTAATTTTTTAATGAGTCTTTTGTATTTATTGGGCAATTATTTTTTTATCTCCTGGCCTTGTAGTATTTAAATCATACAATAGTCCTTTTGGCATCTTATTTACAAATGGAACTATAGATCCACCATACTTAATCAATCCACATCCGGTAGGAGCATTTGTTATATAGCTCATCTGTTCTTCTGAAATATTCAATAATTTTGCTAAATCCTCTCTATCATTTGCCGATTGATTCAACATGACAATAAACTCAGAATTGGATAACATACTAATTCCTTGCTGAGACGATAATAGATACTTAACATTCTGGGTAATTCCTGTAGGATATGCATCTCTTTTACGGAATTGTCTCCATGCCGAAGCAAAGAACGTAGCACTTTCTTCATTCTCAAAAATAACATGAATCTCGTCAATGAAGATATGAGTGCGTTTTCCCTTTCTCCAGTTTTCATTTACACGATTGATAATGGCATCTGTAATTACCAATAGACCTAATGTTTTTAATTGTTTTCCTAGATTGAAAATATTAAAAGATAAAATTCTAGACTTGATATCTACATTCGTTTCATGGGCAAATATATTTAATGATCCATTTGTAAATAATTCTAGTTTAATAGCTAAAGATTTAGCTTCTGGTTCATTTTGTTCTAATAACTTTTTATAAAGATGTTTTAACGTTGGTACATAGCCATTGGTTTTGGCTTCCTGGTAAACTAACGTTACACATCTATCGATAATAGATCTGTCAATTGGTGTAATACCTCCATGATTGGCATCTAAATTTTCAAATACAGACATTAAGAATTGAGATTTATCGGCAATTGAGTTTCCACTATCACCATATCCCTCTACCATTTCCATTGCATTAATATAATCCGTACTATTTGTACCAATACGAATGATTTGGCCACCTAAAGCATTGATTATGGAATCATATTCTCCTTCTGGATCTGCAATGATAATATCGTCATCTGTGGATAAGATTAAAAATTCAATTTCTTCTTTTGTTAAGAATGATTTTCCAGATCCTGGAATACCAAAAAAGAAAGAGTTTGGATTTTGAAGCAAAGCCTTGTTACAAAGAATAGGATTGTTCGTAATCGCATTTTGGCCAAACCAAACTCCACCCTTTTGCATAATCTCATGTGCTCTAAAAGGAATAAACACAGCCGCACTTTCTGTTAATAAAGTACGCGTGATATTTAATTTATTGACTCCTATTGGCAATACTGTTTGTAGACCATCTAATTGCCTTTTTGAAAAATACAACGTTTCCAGTTCACAAACATATTTACGGGCTACAGCCTTCAATGTTTCTGTATCCTTATTTAATTCATCAATAGAATCAGCTAAATGCACAACCGTAATGTTACAAAGCATCATTCTTTGATCTCTTACAATCAAATCATCTAGGAATTCCTTGCACTCTTTACGTTGCAATTCCATATCATATGGAATGATTGCTGAGAAGTTGTTATTACGATTCTGCTTCATTTGCCAATCTGTAATATTCTTTTCAACACCAAGGAATTTATTTTCCACTTCTCGGACTGCTTCATCTGTTGGCACAGTAATAATATCCATTGAATACATCAAGTTTTTATTCAAATCACACAACTCCGATACAAATTCATCTTTCAAAAAACCAGGATAATTATTTAAATAAAGAACACGACCATATTTACCGTCAAATTCAAAATACTTATTGTGGTATTTGCACATTCTTGGCGTAATTAAATCTTTAAAAGAATGTCCTTTCCTAGCTAAATCGGATAGATCTAATTGAAATTCCTCCGTTTCACTTCGATAAAAATCATGTAATATCTTCAAACGTTCTTCTGCATCCAATTCAACACAAGAACTTCCTAGTCTAGAAAATAAAGTTGAAAATTCTGCAGTTATACGAGAAAAAGTAAATCTGGCTTCTTCTATATTACTTTTAAAAACTGTAACAGTAATATATTTTTCCTGGATAATATCATCACCTTCAGCTAATTTGGACAATAACATATCGTTGTACTCAACTCTATACTTATCCAAACCATCTTCCTTTAATGGAATTAAAATATCTTCTTTAAATTTCTTTATATCCACTTTTCGATTGTTAATGGTAATTTTCGTCATTACAGATGGATCAAATGAATTTAGTAGATCACTATATGTTAAAAATAAATTGTTTTTATCTTCACCAGATGCAATCTTATAGTTAATATCCAAAAACCTATAACTCTTTGTGTATCTGTTTCCAGAACGTAAAATACCATCCTTATAGACCGAATCTACTGGGATGGTATCCTGCACTGTCCTAGGCACTCTTATTCTTTCTTTGTTCTGCTTTTTCAATCTTTCGTAACTTTTTATCATGTACAATTGACTCCTTTCTTGATTGTTTAATCATTGGCTCAAAAACCTCATCATACAAGTTAAATGGTTTATTGATTAAATCTCTAGATGATAATAACAATGAATTAAATACCGTCTTAACAATATCTTCTGTATACATACCCTGAAATCTTATAAATCCAAAAGCAGCAAATGGCGCTGCTCCAAGCATACATAGCCAGCTAGTTATTTCAGTTCCTAGCGTATCATTCAATAAAAAGAAAATACCACAAGCTATCCCACAAGCAATAATAGAGAATATGCTCTGTCGAAGGGATAAGCCAAAAAATATACTCTCCGTATAATCCCGTATTTCCTTATTGATCTTAATTTCAAAATTAGACTTCATCATCAAAATCCTCATGAATAATGTCCAATGGGATAGATGATGAAAACATAATATTCTCCATTGGAATCACCATCTTCCCATTTCCTCTAACAATTACAACTCGATCCTGTTCATGTTGTAACTTATACATAACCCTATCTTTCATAGGTAAAGTTGAAGGTTCAACTATTTCAATTGAATCTCCTGTTTTTAGTACAATTGTATTTAATATATATTCTTTCATGTTATTTTCCTTTCCTCCAAAATGGCATAATAAAAGCAGAGATTAACTCTGCTCGATATAGGGTAATTTAAATGATGTTTCATGTTTTGTGATTTGATCAAAGAAATTTTTTGGTTTGTAGTCAATTAGAATTAAAATACATGTATTAACTATCCAAATAAAATTGTTTTTCAAGTTTTCATATTGAATATCAAATATTTTTGCATAATTTAAATGATCATAATCATCCATTGCCGGTGCTCGATTCTCTTTATTTTGAATGAATAATAGTTTAGTTAAATGATGGAATGCTAAACTTACGAATGTTGTGTAATCGTATGTTGAAATATCGTTATTAAAACTTTCATTTGATACTATTTCTTTATAGTGTTTAAAATCTTGTTTATACAATCTAGTCTGCCAAAAAGCATTATCAGGTAAGGCTTTTAAATGTCTATAAGACTGCATCATTGGATAGTTAATGAATAGCTTTCCTCTTTCATCAGATTGATTGAAGTACCGAATCATTTTTTGAATCGTATCAAAATGCAAATCTGGATGCTGGGGCTCGAAGTCGAATATTAGAAATACATCTGTATATTTTAAGTCAAAGATTTTTTTATATTTTGTTTCGTAAGACTTTAAAAATAGCAATATATCTAATTCATCTTCTTCAAAATCAAAATAATCATTTTCTAACCTGCTTGCAAGCATATGCAAATTTGCTTCATAGGAATATATTTTAAAGTTTGATGCTGGATAACATTTTGATAAAAGTTGCTCAATAAATCGTGGCTCATCATTCTTACCTTCGACTATAAATAATATATTTTTAGTCTTCATCAAACTCACCATTCATATACAATTTACCAAGATTATGACCTTCTCTTAACTCACGATCCGTTGCTTTGCATAACGGTGTTAATTTTCCACTTGTTGAAAGTATGAACAATGTATCAGGACGCATAATTTTATTACTCATTAAATTTGTGTTGTGCGTAGTAAAGATAACCAAAGAATCTTTATATTTTTCTTTAATATATTGGATGATTTTTTCAGATAATTCAAAATGAAAAAAGGCATCAAATTCATCAAAATAAAGAATAGAACTTTCTTTATGTGGCATTAAAAACCGAATATAAAAATTAAACAATGACAATGTTCCACTAGATGCATTCTCTAAAAAGGCTACTTTTCTATTTTTAAATACAAAATAAAGCTCTTTACTACCATCTGGCAGTTTTTCCATAGACAATTTACATTCAATACCCATATAATTCAAAAAATCTTCTAAATCATTCACATTACGATCAAGTTCGTCTAATTCATTTCTTGATAATTGAATCAATGCAGTTGTAGGAGTAAATATTTGTGTTATTTTTACTGCATACTCATACATCTTGTTAAAAACCGAACTCTTTTCTACAACACCATTATTTACTAACCAGCGTACAAATGGTAATGATGGATTAGTATTTTTTTGATAAATTGAAAAAATATCTGAATTATGAAAATAGTCTTCGCTTTTTTCTATAAATCTATTCTTATTAAAATCATAAGAATAGATGATTTTTCCATTTATATTTAATACTTCATTGGTTAAATTGAATAAATCTGTTTTTTGATATTCATATACCACTTTGTCTTTCTTATTATTGAATAGGAAGGTATAAGTAAAAGTCGTAATCTCGTTATTAGAGTTCGCATTTGAAATAAAAGAATGGTTTGATTTCATATCATTAGACATCGTTAATGTTTCTTTTAAATCACAAAGAGCTTTACTTAAATTTGTTTTACCACTTCCATTTTTACCATAAATAATCATTTTTCCAATCAAATCATTAGTAATACAATCTTGAGAAAACTTATATCCATTCACATCTGAAAAATCAATATCTAAGTCATCTTTAAAATTCTTAAAATTATTAACTCTAAAATGTTTAAGCATTGGTATCACCTCAGCTTCATTATAACCGTAATTTTTTTACGGTCAATAGATACTGTAATTTTTTTACAGATCAGATTCATTCTCAATTTAGAGTATTTGGTATCTTCTTCTGAATAGATTTCTTCACAATTTCATTTATATCTTAATTATTAAGAAGTAAAAAATCACAAACCCATCATTTCTTTGACTATACGATCACTCATTTTAATAGAACCAACTAAAACCAGCATATTAAATATCAGTTCACCGACATAGCTCCATACCATAGATACACTAGATGCTGTAGTATCAACTACTGGTGCACTAGACGCAAAAGCTGAAAAAATAATACAAGCAAGAACAATGATAGCTCCTTCTAAACATACTCCTGCATAGCTTTTAATAAACGTAAATGCAGTATTTTGTGTGCTTTCCCCTGCAGCTGCCGCAAGTGGGATTGGTGATATAGCTGTGTACATATACAATTTAAAGAATCTTCCATATACAGTTAAAATCATCACAAACGATAATATTGTTATAAATATAGATCCTAATAGTGTAACTGCCCATAAGGGAATAGATTCCAAAAATCCTGTATTACTTACTGCATCAATGATTTCTTGTGGCAATACAGTTTCACTTGATACACCTAATCCTGCAGTTTCAGTGATTGCTTGAATAATGCCTTGTACTATCTCAAATATCTTTGTCATTAATTCCATTCCATACATCACCATTCCCCTGGCAATAATAAATCTCAAAAACAATTTAAAGGCTTGTTCCGGCCTTTTTACATCCTGCCAACTTGTACAGGTTCTAATCAATCCCCAAACAAAGAATAGCACAAGAAGTGCTAATCCAATTGCTTGAAGTGCTCCATGTATTTTAACTATGATTTGCCAAATATCACCACCTTTGAATGTTTCAGGTGATTCTGTTAACAATAGCCATATTTCAGCTAATTTAGAATTCCAGGTATTGATGGCACTAGTTAGGTTATCTATGATTCCACTCACTAGAAATCACCATCCTATCCAACAATAATATTCAAAATCTCTTTAGCAAACGTAATAACGATTCCTCCGGCTACCGTCATAAAGCCATTCGCTCTTTGACTTGGATCATGACTTTTCAAAGAAAGTCCTACCTGTACAATTCCAAAGCCTAATAAAATCATTCCAATCGCTCGAATAAGTCCAAACATAAATTCACTGAAGTTATTTACAACAGTAACTGGATCATTCGCTGCATAAATTGGTGTTGCAAAGTTTCCTACAATCACCAATGCAATATACGCAAAGAATAATACTTTTCTAATCATTTTTATTTTCTTCATCTTCTTCAATCTCCTTTAAATAGTTTTCTGTTTCTTCTACATCCAATAATTCATACTCATTATTGCTAAGAAGAATATTTTGCCAATCCTCAATAAAATGATTCACTTGTCCATGAATGTACGGTTCACGACCTCCATCCATTGTTTGTTTAATACGAGGATGTTTTAACAAATTAAATTTTCTATCTCGAACAGGCCTTTCACCTTTCAAAAATAGAACAGCATAATTATTGTCCAGTAAACGAACTTCATCCGAAGTTAACAATTCCCTTCCAGTTCTCTGAGAATTTGTTGTGAAACTTCCACTTCTACCTTCTGATTTACCATACGTATTTGTATCAATCGTTGCCTTTCCAAGCTCCTTACTTATATATTCATGTGTACTTTGTTCATTTCCACCTAAATACAATTTAGAATCACAGTTTCCCATAATCGACTCCCAAGTATCCTTATATAATGCTTTGATCTGTGCTAAATTCTGTAAAATAATGGATACAAAAATAAGTCGTGATCGCATTGTCGAAAGCAACTTATCAAACTCGTCTGGTAAAGCAACATTGGCAAATTCATCCATAATAAAATGTACTGGCACTGGAAGCTGGCCACCATGAACAAAATCTGCTTGATAATATAACATTTGAAATAACTGAGTATACAACATACCGATGACAAAATTAAATGTTGAATCATTATCAGGAATAATCGCAAATAAGGCTGTTTTCCTTTCGCCTATCTGCTCTAACTCCATCTCATCATATCTAGTAAGTGATGCAAGTTCTTCCAAGTTAAAAGCAGCAAGTCTTACACCGACTGAAATCAAAATAGATTTAGCGGTCTTACCTGCTGCCTGTTTATATATTTTATATTGTTTAAGTGCTAAAGAATTACTATCTATCGTTTCTAGACGCTTAAATAACTCATCCAACGGACTCTCATAATCATCTTCATCTTCTTTTACTTCAGCATAATTCAGCATCTCCATTACCATCGTAAAGTTTTGCTCGTCTTCCGGTGCATAATGATATAAATATAACATCAATGCTTCAAGTAATGCTGTTTCACTTTTTTCCCAAAATGGATCGTTTGTGGAAGATCCTTTTGGAGTTGTATTACGAATTAGATTTGTGATTAATTTCAATACATCCTTGTCACTTTGAATATAATGAAATGGATTATATCCCAATGATTTAGACATATCAATTAAATCAATAACTTTGATTTCATATCCCTCATCTTCAAGCATATAACCTACACTCTTGATAATTTCTCCCTTTGGGTCTAATACTACATAGCTCGTATTGCACTGCATAATGTTAGGCTTAGCATAATATCGAGTTTTACCAGCACCAGAACCACCAATCACAACCGTATGAAGATTTACATTTTTAATTTTTCCATGAATATCCATTCGTGTTTTTTGCGTAAATAACTTATTTTCAAAGAAATCCTTATTCGAATGTTTCTTTACTAAAGAGCGTATATATCCCCATCTAGCTGATCCATACTCTTCTTTTTGTCTGTAATTCTTTTCGTTGGATAAGTAAATACCAATTCCTAAAACATAGATAACCAGGAATATTCCAATCGTTTTTAAAGAATTATCACACCATTGAAATTGAAAAGGATGATTTAATGCTTCACTTAGATAAGGTAGTGCATGAATGAGTCCTTGATCCATATATGGTGCAATCAAAACTGCAAACCATATTGTAGGAATGATTAATAAGCCTAGAAATAAATATTCGTCGTTCTTAGCATCTCTCATAGTGATCTTTTATTGATGGATGGTCTGCATCACAAACCTTTACAATAAGAGAATCTAAAAAATCATAGTTCTTATGAGCTAATCGCTGTTTATCTCTTAAATCAGCTAATGCCCTAACAATAATTCTTCTCTCTGTATCATCTACCTGAATTTCAATTATTTCGTCATCATTTTTCTTAAACCATTTTCTCATAATCGTTATCTCACTTTCTTTTTTGATTTTTTCTTAACTGGATACTTAGGTGCAGAAGATTTTAGGCTTTGCTGCTGTTTTATGTCCTTCAACTCCTTGCGAACAGAAGGCCTATCCGTAGTAGCTGTTGACCTTTTTCTTTCGACGGTTTTCTTCTTGTTTTCTTTCTTCGATGTTTTTGAAGATGGCTCGAACGGAGTACCGTCCTTGCTTGTCCGAGCTTTGTTGGGGTTTTCTTTATCATCCATTAACTTTGACAATAAAGCATCATGCTCTTCATCACTAAGTGGTTTAGCATCATCTATACTCTGTTGTGATAATACAGATTCACGAATTGCTTTTGTGTCGATAGTAGCTAAATCAAACTTGTCTACCATCCTTGAGATTTTAGAAGCATCTTCTGCTTTTACCATAACATCCACAATTCCATCTGTATTATTCTTTTCTTTCAATACAGAATATAAAACTCCATAATGTTTTGCTTCTTCACAAAACTTTTTTAAATCCGAATGATGAATAGCAAAGACCTTTAACTCTTTATCCGACTTTAACAAGTTATTTAAATTGGTTTTTCCTTTCACTTTTTTATTGTCTTTTAAAATAGCATATAAAGTGACAGCCAAAGATCTTGCTGCCATGCCACCTGCTTTTAAACCAACTTCAGCAGCAACCTGTATACCTTCTAAGGTCATCTTCATCATTTGATCTGCAGTATCTGCACTGTTCATAAATTCAAGCTCCTTTCATATTCTTTTTGTGTTTGAATACGCTCATCTTCTAATGTATTCACCATTTTTAATTTATCTTGAATATCAGGAACTCTCTTTTCTATATCTTCACATATTTTGATTTCCTTTTTCCCATGTGCAATTTTAGAAGTTAACGTATCCCGATCCATTTCTAATTGCTTTTTCAAATTTGGATCACGCGTTCTTTTAATTTTATTGTAGATAGATCTTCTTTGATTCATCCAAGATTCTATTTCTTTATTTAGAGATACTTTAAAGGCAAGCACATCTTCGATTGTTTCTAGATTATGCTTACCTACAAAAGTATTTTCATTTGTAATTTTATCCATGTATATCAAATCCTTTCTTAACTGTGGACTTGGATATTTCTGTCTTTTTCCTTTAGGTCGTATGATTCCTAATTCAAAACAATATCTAATATATAAAGCCTTGATTCCTTTTAATTTTGTATGATCACCATGATATTCTTTACATGGCACAATATCCTTAACTGGCTGCATTGGAAATAAATAATTGTTGTTGATTCGTTCCATGATATGTTCCTCATCATATCGGCCATCACGAGCAAGTTTATAGAATCGAAACTTTCTTTGCGACTGTGGATGTTTTAAAGTCCAGTGCTTGCCAGTTAAATCAACTACGTACCCAATATCTTCAAGCCCTGATTTCATTTGATCTAAAGTTCTAGCATACGCTAATACAGAATCCACATCATAACGAATAATCTTTCTAAAATAGATGCCGTCCTTTTTTTCTGCATTCCACTCTCCATAATTCATGGCTTTTCCTTCTGGTTTTTCAATAACATTCAAACCATGCTGTTTACATATTGCATCATTCAATTCTCGAAAATGATCAATATCTTTTTTCCGGTTATCATACTTCATGCCATCTACCCAGGAAACTGAATTCACAACAAAGTGATTATGCAAATGGTCTTTATCTAAATGTGTAGATACAACGACTTCAAATCGATTTCCCCACATTTGTTTCGCCAATTGCACACCTAATGAATGACATTCTTCTGGCGTTACTTCACCTGGTTTAAAAGATTGGACTGCATGAAAGGCAAGTCTTCCATCCATCTTGTTGTAGGAAAGCTTTGTATTCATCATTTGCTTTAGTGATGTACTAGGTTCGCAATTAATTCCAGTAATATATTCTTTCTCATTTGTTTTATATCCCTGGGTTGTATATGCCAACACTTCTTTTAATCCATCGCTTAATTCTTCTTTTGTCTTATCCGAATTTTCAATATAGTTTAAAACTCTTCTCAAATCATCCTTTACTGCCCATATTTTTGTGATTGCCATACTTCCTCCATATTGATAGGTTGCCGAATCAAAAGCATAATTTCGTTAATTTGTTTTTGAAGCGCCTCATAATTTTCCATATAAACTGAATCATCCATTTTATTTTGTGTATAAACTGCTCCAGCTATTCCGTTAATACTCTCTGCAATTTGTCTTAATACTTGGGTTACTTCTACAAGCTCGACACTAGGTGCTGGCCTAGGAACCAAGCCATTTATACACATACGTAAATAAGATTCTCTTGATTGTCCTGAATATTTCACCAATTCATTAAGATGATTCCATTCACTATCCGATAAACGAATGACAAATTGTTTATTTCTTTTCCGCATCTTTATAAAAAGCACCTTGTATAAACAAAATATAGAAAACTCCAATAATCAAACCACCCAGGAAACTTAATAAACTTATCGTTACTGTACTCATATTTAATATTCACCTCCGCAAAAAAGAGCTACCAACTCTTTTGATAGCTCAGGGTCTTAGGGATGTTCCCTAAATACTTGTCTTTGGATATCCAAAGACGTTGCTTGCTACAACTGTAGACATTAATTGTCTGCAGTCTTTTTCTTATCAGGTATAAGATCTGCTAGATCCTGATTCATTTTTTCTAACATTTCTTTTTTCTGATTTAGTAATTTTAAATTTGAAGATAAGGTATTATTTTCTTCTATTAGAAATTTTATCTTTTCCTCATTTTTAGTTTTCCTTTTTTCAATAAACGAAATTCGCTTAACGATATCTTCGTATTTAATCATTTTCAATTCTCCAAATCTTAATGAAGTAATTGTGAATATCTCTGCTTATTGATTCTCTTTTCATAATCATCTGATTTTTCTAAAACATGATTATCCTTATCATAATGATATAAAATATCAGATAGCTTTTTATCTTGATCCATAAAACTAGGACCATTCATAAGTAAAAGCATTTCTTTCAATCGATCCGTATTCAATGTTGGAGAATCACATAAAGCTAAACATTCATCTGTTGAAGAAGGAACAATATAAAGATCATGTCCTAATTTTTCAGCTAGATCATTCAAAACTCCGGAATAAAAAATTGTTGCTGCTCCATCCGTTCTATGTTCATTTGTCAAAACTACAAAATGCCTATCTTCATGTTGCCATGCTTCTTGTTCTGGAACTCCAGTCAGTAATGTTTCAAGTGGAATAATTTCTGGTTTCATCATATTTGGTGATGAAATCAATGCATCATTGTGCAACTGCGATACATCAATGCCATAATGATCAAGCATTTCATTTGTAACTCTAGCTGAGCAAAATTGATCATCAGTTGTTTTAATCATCACTCTATATACAATCGCTAAATCTCCAATAACTGTATGTGGCTCCATAGATAATTCTTCTTTATTAGTTTCTGCATTAATTACATTCATGAATAAGAAATCTTTAACTGAATTGTAATCAAGTAATGCATTTACATCTTCTAAAACTTTATCATTGTGAATCATATTATTCGTCCTCTCCTTCTTCTAATTTTTCAAAATAAAAAGCCAATCTTTCAAGATTGACTGTATTAAAATCACACGTTTCTAAATCATTCATTATCAATATCCTCAACTTCTTGATACAAGCCAAAAAGCGGATCCTGTGTATCAACTTCGTCCACATCTTCTTCATAACTGTCAATTGCGTAAACAATATATTCTACAATATCACTAAACATATTTTGTTGTACTTGTTCTAAAGCTTTAATTCCTTCTTCATAAGAAACTGCATCCAAAATATTTGTAGAAGATTCTCTACGATACATATATTCTGTAATTGTGTCTTCTACAGTTTCAAACATTAACAATTGTGCCTGAACAATTTGTTTGTCTTCAGATTTTAAATTTGAATAATTATAAATTCTAGTGTTGTAAGTCATTCTTTTTTCCTCCTTTTGACTTAGGTTTTTCCATTTCCATCTCATCTAATTCAACAGAATAAACACGATCATTTTGTTGCTCTCCAAATATCTGAGCCATCAATTCACTATCATTCTTTGTTGCTTCGTATGAATCCAAATATGCATTATCCACTAAATGGAATTTTTTCTTTTGTGTTTTCTCACTTTCCACTAATTCTGTGGCCGTTATCTTTAATGCTGCTTCTTCATTTAGTTCCAAGCTATCTGGAGTCTTATTCAAATCCATCAACAACAGTGTTTCATTAAACAAGATGGGTTCTTCCTCTTTTAATGTTTTCATTTGTTTAAACATAATATTTAAAAATTGTTTTTTCACTTGATCATTAACCAATACTTCTACCGGCTGATCTAAAATATCTTTATAATGCTTTGATGGCACTACGGTTGGTTGTTTTGTGTCTGGATTGATATATGCATAAGTCATACGACTAATATTTTCACAGACCTCTTTGATCTTCATTTTTTGAAATAAATCAAATTGTTTATTCAAATTAATCCACCTCTTTCTAAATTTGTGTAATAAAAAAGAGAAAGCGTAAACTTTCTCAAAAAGAATTATTTAATTTTATTTTCGTAATCTTGTAATTGATGATAAATACCATCTATAAAAACTATTGAATTTTCAATGCGATACAACAAGAAATATTTAGTTTTATCTAAATTTAATCTTCGATACCCCTTGCTTCGAAGTCTAGAATTCAAACACAGTTGAAATGACTCAGCAGAATTACTTAATACGAACTTTCCATTTTCAACAGAATCGATAAAATGACTTGCCGCTTGTTTATTACGCAAGTGAAAAAGAAGATATTCTACAATAGAATCCATATCTTCTAAAGCATTTTCAGTAAATATTACTTTATAATCCATATTTATTTCTAATGCTATCTATTGCTATATCTGCATCTATTACTTTGCCTTCTCTAGATTGAACTCTAGAAGAAGCAAGTCTATCCAAAAACTCATCTTCTGTCATAATTTTCATTTCTTTTGTTTTATTGAATTTTTTAATTTCAAAAGGAATTCCATCATAAGCAACTGCTTGAGTTAAAAACATACGAATTGCACTCGTTGTATCTGTACCTAATTCCTTAAATAATGCATCTGCCTTAGATTTTAAATCATCATCCACTCTTACTTGAATAGTAGACATACAGCATCACCTCCATATTTAAATTATATGCAATTTCATTGCTATTGTATATAAAAAACATTACTTATTAATCACAATTACATTATTTTGTATCCTCATTATCTTCAAAAAGTAATAAATGTTTTGAAGATATTTTGTAACGAAAAATCCTTCACCTAATGGCGAAGGATTTTACTTTCAACCCAACCATTTATATTCCGCATATTGGTCAGCGGTAAACTTTCAACCCAACCATTTATACCCCGCATATTAGTCAGCGGCAAACTTTCATACTAACTAACTAATTAGCTAGTAATGTACTTCTTTTTACAACTCTATCTTAGCAAGCGTACAAGTGATAGTCAATTTGAATGCTGATTCATATTTTTATACTTACTAATTCCTCATTTACATCTTTAAAGTTCACAGGATGATTATCAAAACATTGGTAGTTGCATCTCGCAATCATCATAATCTTTTGTGTTGCACCTCTACCTACTTCATCATTATCCAAATGAAAAACAATAATTTGAACATTTGGATTTCTTTCTAAAAAGGCATTTAATGCAATCGGCATATCAGCTTCATTTTTTTCTGCTATCTTTTCACAAGCTCCACCTAAAGATAAATAATTAAAAGACCTGTAATCAATATCCTCCATTTTTAATAGTGTCATATAAGACAATAAATCAATAGCTGCTTCAAAAATATGAAGAACATTGCTTTCTTTATTTTGATAATTAAAACTAAACGCCTTATTACTTCCTGTATGTTCTAATTTAAAATCTTTAAATATATTTCGCTTAAATGCATAAGCTGGCATATCACCATCATATCCAACAAACACAGCGTTTCGAAAATTTGCTGACTGATAAAGCATCCCTTTAGATATAAAATAATCAACAATTTCTCTATCTATTTTTCGCGTTTCACACAAATAACGAATCACTAAATTATTGTTTTTATCTTTCTCAGGAAGCTCAAATGGTTTAGTTTCTTTTTTATGATAATACGTTACAACCGGATCACTAATGTTCATTAAACTTGCCAAATAGTTACACGCTTCTTTAAAATCATATCCTTCTACAGCAATCAAATAATCCAATGCAGTCGTACCACCTACACCTTGCGACCACCAATACCACTTGCCGTTTGAAAAGTGCAATGAATCATGTTCTCTATGATAGTAATCCTTCTTTCCATTTTTTACTAATAGTGAAGGATGATAGTTATTTAAATAGTCAAATGCCGATAGTGTCCTAACTTTTTCAAGAACCGATTTCCGAATAAACTTTTTGCTCATTTTTCCAACTCCTTTAGTTTAGGTGCCATCATTCCAATACCATTCTGTTTACAAAAGCTTCTTACAGCATTTGGATTTTCTTTGATAGAAAGTTCTTTGTCTTCCGTATAAATAGTTTGCACTTTATACTTTTGATCAACAACATTTGTGAGCCATTCATGCATAAAATGATTCAGTTCTCGAGCACGAGTTGAATCCCCATCTACTCTTTCAAAGTATTGAAGTGAATCCTGCTGATAGGTCTGTGGATATAGCATCCTGTTCTTTTTATCAACAGTAAATTCAACATCTGGATCAGCCATCACATCACCATTTAAAACATAGTTATGGGCCATAGCCAATCGATCATCCCCAATAATTTCGATATTTAAATCCATATAATTAGGTGTTCCATATTTCATATAATATGCACTGTTTGTTAATAAAGGATTAGCTATTTTTTCGAATAGCTCATAGTTTCTTCTTTCAATCGAATGATCCATAAACCAGGATTGTTTTTGATCAAATTCTTCATTCATAAATGCATCATAACAAGCACTATGCAAAGCAAATTGATAGACTTCATTATTCTGATACAAATGATCTTGTACTCTATATTCTTTATTATCTGTCAATAGATTTGATATTTCTTGATCAATCGTTTCATGAATATCTGAAGTTGTAATATTTGAATCCGACAACACTTCTTTATACTTGTCCATCACGGATGCAATTTTAAGTACAATATCATGATTCAATTCTTCCATTTCTACTGGAGTAATATATTGATTTTCCTTTTCTAGCATATGCAAATTCTCCTTAAACACCGGTTCTATTAGTTCAATCATTTCGTGTGCTTTACTCTGAATATTCACTAAAATAGATTTCAACTCACTGTAATCCTTGTTCGCATAAGATGCGATATAGCCAAATGAATATTCAGAAGTATCAATTCCAAAATGATCACAAATAACAAAAGCCAACGATTCTGCTTCAATTTCTCGTTGGCTTTGATTTTTATCAGTTGCTTTATGAAGTATACTGTGAGCATACTCATGTATTAATGTTTTTGCGGTTTGTAAATCCTCTAAATCTTTATTAATGACAATCTTATCTTTCCTTGGCGAATAATATCCTTTAGCTCCAGTCATAAAACTAAGATCTTCAGTTTCTGTTTTAAATTCAATTGGTATTGTGCATACAGACTGAATAGTTTGAATAATTGCTTTCACTCCATTACTAGAACCTGTCAAATCATGAACTAAAGATGGAAGAGGATCTCCTGAAGTTTGTGAAATATCAAAGACTGTCGTTGTTTTAAAATGTGTCAGATTAACTACACGCATTTCCTGGACTGGATTTCCAGACTCATCTAAAATCACATTTCCATTCTCGTCGTGTTTATTCATTAATCTATCCTCTTTCGTTGTAACTGGAGCTAGAATCATCAATCCTTTTTCACCCTTATTTACATGACGATTAAAATTTGTCTGCCAGGCACGATAACCAGCTACCAAACTAGCCTCCGGCTTCTGTGACAATATTAATAAAGTGTTATTCAAAGAATAACTATGAAACTTACTTAAACAAGATAGATACTGTTTAAAAGATTCAGAAGAATAAACATCCTTTACTCCTTGCTCAATCATTGAAAAAGCCTGTTTAGTTTTCTCATCTTGAGATTTAAATTCTGCCATAACATCACCATCCTTTCTAAATCAGGCAAAAAGAAAAGCACTAGCTGAAGTGCTAATGCTTATCGAAGCTCAGGTAAACCTAAACTGTTAATTGTTTTTATAATGATAGACCAGGTTGTTTCATCACAAATATCTAAATCATCATAGTTTTCATTCCATTCTTTAATGTAGAATATATATTATGGATAAACTTCTTATATTCCTTTTCAGTTAAATCAATATTTGTTTCACACTCTAAATTAGTAAGAGAATCAATATAAGTTGCGATGAATCGATTTTCTTTCTTCTCGACAATGATTTTTTTGATAACCTTGATGAAATTCACCAATTTTAAATTCAACACAAGTAGTTTCAGCTTCATCAACAGGCAAGAATGAATAATAAACATCTTGATTACAATAGAAACAATGACGAGATGCAGGAGGAATCATCTTTTCGCAACCTGCAAGATATACTCTCTGTTCATCAATATCTTTTTGAAGTTTGTCATCCATTACAGGAAAGCCATAAATGATTTGTGCTGTTTCATGTCCACAATGAGGGCAACGTATATGTGTCAAATAAAATCACTTCTTTCTAGGAAACTATTTAATTTTCC
>NZ_JANFYN010000021.1 GCF_024460475.1 Holdemanella sp. MSK.7.32
CCCCTTAAATTCTTGGAGAGCAAATTCACATAACCCCATCCAAATTTATTGCGCCTTTTCTAATAGTTCTACAACCATTTGGGTTTGTTCCTTATACATTGTATAAGCTTCTTCATCCTTATTTAGAATGATATCCATAAAGTCCTGACACTCATACAACATGTGATTTGGTTGTTCAATACTGATTTTTTCTCTTGTATCCATAGCTTTTTTGCCAATCTGATCTTTTTTCGGCATATCAAAATAAACATCTTTACATACGCCACTGCTTGCACCAGAGACAATAATCGTTCCTTGATCCCCTTGTACATATACTGCATAAGGGCTTGAACAATCTTTAGCACCAGTACAAGTTGCGATAAAATCGGGATACTGCATAATAATAATTCCACTTGTATCAATGCCGTTGTATCCAACATTTTTAAAATAATGAAGCTCATTCGGCTTACCAAACATTCCCGTCACAAAATGTAAATTATATACATTTATATCCATTAAAGCTCCACCATTGAAGGCTGGATCAAAGGCATTTGTTTGAACATGATCTTTATACTTTTGATACTTCGATGAATATTGTGAGAAATTACACTGAACCATCTTGATATCTCCGCAATTCGACAAATTTTCTTTAATAATTTTATAATTTGGCAAATGCACATTTGTGATAGCTTCAAAAATATAGACACCCTTTTTTTCAGCTATTTCAAATAGTTCATTACACTCTTTTAAAGTTGGCGTAAATGGTTTTTCATTAATAACATGCTTCTTATGTTCCAACGCCATTTTTGATTGTGAATAATGTAAAGAGTTTGGACTTGCCACATACACAATATCCACATTTTCATCATTCAACATTTCTTCCATATCCGTGTAATACTTTTGAATCCCATGTTTTTCGGCAAATTCTTTAGCACGCTTCTTTGTTCTAGAATATACACAATATAAATTGTATCGACCATCTAAACGCATAGCTTCAATCATGCGATCTACTATAACACCAGAGCCAATCGTTGCGACATTCATCATGCTTTTTCTCCTTTATTTTTTACCCAGTTATTTTCTTTTTTCTTCTTTTGTTTTTTTGTTTTACGATAAATGATAAAGCGAACTCCATCCTCGCTGTTTTCACCTTTCACAATATAGTGGTTGGCCTTACAAACCTTAGAAACAATGGATAATCCGAGTCCGAAACGTCCACCTTCGCCTTTTTCATAAGGTCTAAATAAAGATTGAATGCGATCTTCAGGCATCTTTGGACCATCATTACTAATACACAACCAGTCTTCTCTTACTTCAATCTTAATGTAAGATTTCGCATAACGGAATGCATTTTCCATAATGTTTTCAATGGCTACACGCCACGCTTCAATCAAACCATCAAAAAAGACTTCTTCTACATCTGTAATCACTTGAATTTCAGGGCGAATCACGGCTGCATTTAAAACAACCTGTTCCACAACATCCTTCATATTTGTGACTACACCCTCAGCATCACTTGCCACCAAGTATTCAACACGATTCATATATAATAAAGAATGTACTTTATTTTCTAATCTCTGTGCATTATCTAAGATGACATCAACACTGCTTTCCAAAGTTCCATAAGGATAGATACCATCTTTAATAGATTCAGCGTACGATTTAATTGTCGCAATCGGCGTTTTTAAATCATGCGAAATATTATGAATCATATCTTCTTTGGCTTTATCCTGCTTTTTCAATTCATCATTCATCTTCACAATCGCAGTCGCCATTTCACCAATTTCATCATCACGATTTAAATGAAGTTCTACTTCTTTTCCATCTTTAATTTGTTCAATATAATTTCGAATTAAATTCAAAGGATGAATAATAGAGAATACCCACATTAAAATAATCAGGAATACAATCATAAACGCAATCACAATAACGTATACCGTAGAATCAATCAATGAATCTCTAAATTGTGTCGCATACGTATCATCCATAAAACTCGCCAAAATTATACCGTCATGACAATAAATCAAACGATAATAATACTTCGAATTTGCGACTGTAATCGTTCCCTGTAGTGCTTCTTCATTTTCAGAATTCATTTGTTTGGATTGATCTAATAAATATTCATATACTTTATGATTCACTGGTTTTCTTTTGGAACTCTGATTTGAGAACACATTCATTTTACCATCTTGAATAATACAGTTTGTTTGAACACTGTCACTCGCTAAGAAAGCATAAATGTCATCTATACTATCGGTTTGTTTCGAATCCACTAATCCAACGATCGGTGTTTGTCGATTTAAGATCAGTTCATACATTTGTTTAGTAATGGTTCGATCAATATTATCGCTGACAAACACAAAGAAAAACATGATAAAAAACATCAAAACCGTCAAAATAATCGTTAAAATTTGTCGTGTTAATGACATTTTTTGAAAATAAAAGGAAGGTCCCTTCATAAAATATCACCTCATCATAAACATTTTACCATAAGAAAAAGAAAAGGGGATACATTTGTATCACCCTAAACGATATCCATATCCATAGATTGTATGAATGTTTAAATTTGGAAGTTTTTTACGCAAACGACGCAAAGTATCATCTACGACACGATCACTACCAAAGTAGTTTTCATCCCAAACATTTTCAAGAATTTTATCACGTGAGAAGGCAATTCCTTTGTTTTTGATAAACATCATCAACAAGTCAAATTCCTTTGTCGTTAATTCAATTTCTACATTGTCCGCATAGATTTTTCGTTGTTCTTCATCCAATTCATATCCATCAATGCTAATGCGATTATTATCATCACGATAAGCACGCTTAATGATATTGTTGACTCTTAATACTAATTCTTTGGGTGAAAATGGTTTTGTGATATAGTCATCGCAACCTTTCTCTAATCCAATAATACGGTCAAATTCTTTATCACGCGCAGACATAAAGATCACTGGTGTTTCTGGTCCTTGAAGACGAATTTCTTCAATCAAGTCAAAACCAGATTTGTCATCCAACATAATATCTAAGATCCACAAATGCACATCATCATCCGCAACATGTGCACTTGCCTCTTCGTATGTATAGTAAGAATGAACCTCATATCCTTCTTTTCGTAAGTATTGGGCAACTAGATTATTGATATCCTTCTCGTCTTCAACAATACTAATGACTCTTTTCATTGGGCCACCCTCTTTCTAAAAATTATTTTCTTCTAAGAAATCTGTAACACGCTTAACATATTGAGCACATAACTCATCTGTTTTCGCTTCCACCATGACACGAATCAATGGTTCTGTCCCGCTTGGACGAACTAAGATACGTCCTTCATTTCCTAAATCATTCGCAACTGAATCTACAACTTCTTGTAGTTCTTTACTTTCTAGACATGCATTCTTATCTTTAACAGTCACATTCTTTAATAACTGTGGATAAATAAACAATCCTTCACTCAATTCCTTCAATGATTTTCCTGTAGCTTTCATGATTTCTAGAATCTTTAAAGCCGTCATTAAACCATCACCCGTTACTTCATGTTCTAAGAAAATGATGTGTCCACTTTGTTCTCCACCAACCCAGTAGTCATTCTTCTGCATTTCTTCAAATACATACTTATCTCCTACTGCCGTTTGAATATAATCAATCTTATTGGCATCTAAAGCCTTATATAAACCTAGGTTTGCCATAACCGTTGTGACAACCATATTCTTGTTTAAATGATTGATTGATTTCATATAACGAGAACAAATATATAAGATGTAGTCTCCATCGCAAAGCTTTCCATCTGAATCCACCATGATCAAACGATCAGCATCGCCATCAAATGCCAAACCAATATCATAGTCCCCTTCACGCATCATTCTTTGTAGTCCTTCAGGATGTGTAGATCCACACTTATTGTTGATATTGATTCCATTTGGCGAATTGTTGATGGCATCTACTGTAGCACCTAAAGAATCCAATGTTTCTACCGCTGTACTTGTCGCAGACCCATTTGCCAAGTCACAAAGAATTTTCATACCAGATAAGTCTACAGGAACACATTCTTTTAACCAGCTCATATAGATTTCTAGTCCATCTTCCCATTCGAAATATTCTCCAATGTGATCTCCAGTCACTAGATCTAAATCGGTTAAGCCATCCATATATTTTTCAACTTCAAGAAGAAGTTCTTCTTCCATCTTCTCTCCATTGTGGTTAAAACACTTGATTCCATTATCATAATATGGATTGTGACTTGCACTTACCATGATTCCACAATCAAAGCGTTCTTTACGAACCAAATAAGAAATAGCCGGAGTTGGACATACACCTAATAAATAGACTTGAGCCCCCATGCTTGTAGCACCTGCCGCAAGCCCTAATTCAAACATGTCTCCACTAAGTCTTGTATCTTTACCAATCAAGATTTTCGCATGTTTTTCTTTTCCATAATACCAACCTAAATATTGTCCAATCTTAATAGACATATCTAAAGTTAAACCTTCATTCGCTCTTCCACGAACTCCATCTGTTCCAAAATACTTACCCATTACTCTGAATCCTCCTTGTCTAATGATGTATTTTTAGCTAATTTCACACTTGCATGTACTGTCTCTGGTGATAATGTAACATTTACTCGATTACCCTTCGCATCATAAGCCGCCAACGCTGCATTAGCCTCAAAATCTTGAATTTGACCTGTACAGTCAATCAACGCCTTCACAATTCGAATTGAATTCAATTGATTCTGGCTTGCCGTAATCTTAACTGTCATCACATCTAATGTAGGTGTTTCAAAATCAGTTACCTTTTGGTTTGATCCCACCAACAATTCTGGTTGGATTGTGAATGATTTTGTAACTTTTTTAGAAAGTGTAACATCAATTGTAGCAGGATCTACAACAGCTTCAATTTTTTCTGGCAAATTCTTTACCTTTAAATTGATGATATTTTCACCTTCCGAATATTTTTTCAAGTCAGCTACGACTTGCACACTACCCTTTGAACGGAATACCTGAATACTTGTCGCATCTCCAGTTAATGAAACATCTACTGTACTTGGCACACCAGCCACATCATATTTATCTGTATCTGCGAGTACTTCAACAGCTACATTTCTTAGATCCACAGTTGTTCTTGTATCGTTGAACAATTTTAAACTAATATCTTCATAGTTGATCACAACACAAATCATGATGGATAAAACCAAAGAAATAATTACAGATCCTTTTTTATCAAATAATACACGGTCTACGAGTTTACTAACTTTTTGAAATATCAAAGTCAGTAAACCACGCAACTCATTAAACCATACAGAAGGGCTCTTCTTATTTGGAGATTCCATGTTGACTGCCCTCCTTTTTCTGTTCATATAAATTCACAATTTCGATTGCCTTCACACGCTCATCCTTATTTGCGTCCTCAGTCTGCTTTTTAGCACGTTTCCCCATGGACTTGGCCTGAGACAACATAGGAACAAGAATTGAAGACGGATTTTGACTTGATTCTGTCACTAACATATTTGTTAGATAACGCTGTAAACCTTCTGGTGGATATTGCGTTAACTGGCCATTGACCGCAACTGAAATATTTCCTGTTTCTTCACTCACAATAATTGTTATTGAGTCTGTAATTTCACTGATACCAACAGCCGCTCTATGTCTTGCTCCATACTTACTAGGAAGATCCTTTGTGGTTGGAGGAAAATAAGCTGCTGCACACGCTATTTTATTCCCCTGAATAATAACGGCACCATCATGCATTGGTGTTCCATACTGAAATATTGTTCCTAATAATTCAGTTGAAACTTCTGAATCCATCACAATTCCTGTACGAATAAAATCGGACAAGCTCTGTGTTCTTTCGATAGAAATCAAGGCTCCTGTCTTTGATTTTGACATTTCTGTACATGCCTCTACCAATTCATTGATCATTTGTTGAATTTGTGAAACGGAGACATCCGTTGTTAAGATGGCTGTTGTTTTACCAACTTTTTCCAACATACCACGAATTTCAGGTTGGAAAACAACCAAAATAACGACAACTCCCCAATTCAAGAACATTTCAATCAAATAATTTAAAGCATTTAAGCCTAGCCATACAGCTAAAGCCTTGATTAAAACGATAATCAATACACCCTTCACTAGTTGGATCGTACGTGAATTATTACGCACAATTCTTAGTCCAGAATATATCAATCCCCATACTACTAAAATATCCAATAATAATCGAATTAGGAATGTAATATCAGATAAGCTGAAACTCATCTAAAATACCCCCTTATTTTATTTATAAATTTTTTGAAATTAAATCACTTACTGAATCATACTCAACTTGAGCATGTGCTTTTACATCTTCATCTGCATACGACATAACTGAACCATGCACACCAAATTCAATCAACGGAATATCATTATGTCCATCACCAATTGTATATACATCTTCTTCTTTGATATTCGCATATTCAATCAAGAAATCTAAACCTGTCGCTTTAGAAATTCCCTTTGGTACAATATCAACAACGAAATTATTTGGATAAGCAACAACTTGTTCATAATACAAATCATTGATTTTACTTGCCACTTCTAAAGCTGAATCTGTATCTTCCATTGATAATACGATCTGCGCAAAATGTGTCATATCCAATAATTCGGCTTCCGTAACATCTGGTTTTAAATTTGGATAACGATGATCCACTGCATCTGGCTGCAATACAATACGATGACGGTGAATTCCATCATTTACAACATAACTAATCACAGTGTCTAATTTTTTTACATTATGTAAAATGTCTACACAAACATCAAAATTTAAATAATTTGATAATAAAACATTTCCATTCTCATCAAAAACCATACCACCATTATTTGTGATCAAGTAATCACATGGTAAATTAAATAATTTGATTTGCGCATCAATCGATTCTTTAGAACGACCCGTCACAATCACGAATTTGTTCCCCTTATTTTTCCATTCTTCAATCGATTTTAAATCTTCTGGCATTACATCCTGTGCATAACGTAATGTACCATCATAATCTGTAGCTAAAAGCTTCATGTATAATTCCTCAACTTTTCTATTTACTATGATTTTATCACATAATTTTAATAACAAGCAATATTACTATCCGTCCTTGATTCACATCCTGCAACATAGACACCATTTTCTAATCGAATAATGACTTGTCCACGCCCAAACATTGCTAATTCGGGCTCTATTTCAATGTCATGACCACGTTTCTTTAATTCAGTAATTATATTCTCATCAAAGCCTGGCTCAACAATAAATTTCATATTCTCTATCCACTGAAAACGTTTGGCATCTAAAGCCATCTGTGGATTTAAATGAAAATCAATCATGTTTGTGACAACTTGCATATGTCCCTGCGGCTGCATATAACCGCCCATTACACCAAAAGGGCCAACGGGTTTATCATCTTTTGTCAAAAAACCTGGAATAATTGTATGATACGTCTTTTTATGAGGCATCAAGTAATTCACATGAGATGGATCTAAACTAAAATCATATCCACGATTTTGTAAGGAAACTCCATCTACGACAATGCCACTACCAAATCCCATATAGTTTGATTGAATATATGAAACCATATTGCCATCTTTATCTGCTGTGCACAAATAGACTGTACCAGAGCCATGCGGCTTATCTACCCTTGGTGGCAAAGCCAAATGACCAATTTGACTCGCTCTTTGTTTACCATAATCAACACTTATCAAATCATCCACTGGCATATTCATACATTTAGGATCTGTAACATATTCTTTGGCATCCGCAAAAGCCATTTTTAAAGCTTCCATCTGCGTATGAATACAATCCACATCTCTATCTTTAAATTGAAAATTATTTAAAACATTCAAAGCCATTAAAGCCACAATGCCCTGTCCATTAGGAGGTAATTCCCACACTTGATAGCCATGATAATCTACATGAATTGGATTGACCCATTCAACCTTGTGATCTTCTAAATCTTGTTTTCGTAAGAATCCACCAAATCTTTTAGATTCTTCATCAATACGATCTGCCAATTCTCCATAATACAAAGCATCTGTATTTGTATCAGCAATCTTTTCTAGTGCATCCGCAAGTTTTGGCATGCAAATCATCTGTCCTGGTTCAGGTGTTTTTCCATCAAAAGTAAAAGTATCATACCAGCTCTTAAACTCCTCACTATTTGGAATCGCATTTAATGCCTTTTTCCACATACGAGCAATCTCTGCACTGACTGGATATCCATTTCTTGCATAATCAATGGCCGGTTCTAATAACTTTTTAAACGGCAAAGAACCAAATCTTTCACTTAAAGCTTTCCAACCCTTGACTGCACCAGGCACCGTAACTGGAATCCATCCTCGTTTTGGAATTTCATCCACTTTATCTGCCGAAATCGCATATGGAGAATGACCTGAACTATTCATGCCATACATCTTATTTTTCATCCACACAATCGCAAATCCATCGGATCCAAGCCCGTTTGAGCATGGTTCTACAACCGTCAAACAAGCTGCCGTCGCAATGGCCGCATCTACGGCATTTCCACCCTGCATAAGCATTCTTAAGCCAGCTTGTGTAGCTAAATTATTTCCTGTGCAGACAACTCCGTTTCGTGCAATCACATTCGTTCTTTTGGATGCGAATGGATTATCATAATAGTTAATTTCCATATCTTCATCACCGAGACAATTATACAAAAATTAGAGCAGACATTCCATCTGCTCTGATTTATTTATTCACTTTTTTTAAACCGGATAACTTTTCTACCTTATCCAATTTTTTTATCATCCGCATTATGATTTTATTCTATTCATTTTCCTTAAGCATTTTCTCAAGTATGACCATATATGAGTATCTTTAAGTTCCATGATTTAGATTGGATGATATTCTTAACATTCCAAGTACTCTATCCTTTTTGTGATTATTCACTCGATAAAAACCCTTTATCTAAATCCTATTTCCTTTTCTTGTTAAGTTCCACTGAATGTTTTTTCTAGAATTCCTCTAGCTTAACCTTTGGAGCCTTCTCTCCATAGCTTCAACTTTTTATAGTTAAAACTTTCCGTTTCAACTCTATGTTATTGTCATCTTCTCACCGCTCTCTTTTTGTCTTAAGAGAAGTTTTCTCTGCTCTTACTTCTCTTTACACTTTCATTATAACCAACAAAATCAAAAAGAAAAGGCAAGTGGTAAAACTCGCCTTTTTTCTGGTAAAACCGGTTATTTCATCGATATCTTTCGCTTTTTTCCTCTCGAAACAGGAATCAGAACCTTGTTTATAAGCTCAACTTCATCTTTATACCAAGCCACAATATATTTAGAATTCACAATATAGGATACGTGTACTCGTAAAAAGCCGAACTCTTTAAACACTTCTTCCAGTGCATTCATACTATCGCGCTTATGAAAAACGCCTTTTTTTGTATAGAAATACACCATCTTTTCATTCTTTTCCAAATAGTAGATATCTTCATACGAAAGATTCATACGAACTCCATCATAATTAAATTCATACACATGACTTTGAATACATTGCGAACGAATCATTTGATCATAAGCTGAAATGTCATCTGCGATATTTTCTTTTGAAATATAGAACACACGACTTCTTTCATCATCGCCGCGCGTCTTAATTGGATTTTCACACACATAAATCACAATCGCATTGGGATTATCATGTACAAATACACTTTCAATACGACTCGTCTTAAACATTTCATCAAACACAAATAATTGATACTCTTCTTCCTTCATTCGTTTTGCCAGATCACTCGCCTTTAAGTAATGACGAAAACACCAATCCTCATGCATAAACAATTTAGATAATTGAAAAACGATGTCCTTAGTTTCTTTTTCATATTCTAATATGGCTACTTTTATCATACTTATAATTATAAAGAGTGAACGCATTTTTATCAAATGTAAACCATTTCAAAATATTATTCTTTAAAGTCACGAATTAAAATCAAATCCTTAACAATTTCTTTTGCGCTAATTGATAAAATGATTTCTCCCTTTTCTTTAGTTGCACCCTTTGGATCTCCACCAATCCCAATTGGTTTTTGCTGCTCAGTTACCCAATCCGATGCAAGCCAAGACAAATGTGCTTTCATAGCTGTATTTTTAGGAATACCCTTTTCACTTGTTTCTAACTTAACTAAGCTTTCATCAATCGCCATGACCATGGAAGTTTCCATTTCTCCACCATGAAAATCAAATGTGTTTCCTTTAGAAATCGTTGCCTTTACAGCTGGATGATCAAAGGCTCCTGAGTTTAATACAAATGGATACACTTTAAAATCACTTCTTACTTCTCTAGAAATCAAATTTGCGACCGGTGCATTTCCACCATGACATACAAGAAAAGCCATTTTTTTAAAGCCATGATGAGCTAGACTTTCACATATGTCATACAACATATGATAGTAAGTCATAGGTTTAAATGTAATGGATCCACAAAATTCTTTATGTTCCGTGCTCAATCCGACTGGAATGACTGGAAACAATAATAGATTTATGTCCTCGTCCTTTAACTCTTTTTCAATATAGTCACACATAGCTGTGGCAATGAGTGTATCCGTACCAAGTGGTGCTTGATTTCCATGTTGTTCTAATGCACCTAATGGAATCAAAACAATTGTGTTTTCTCGATCGACTTGTTCCATTTCTAAACGTGTTAATTCTTGATACTTACAAATCATACTTATTTTGCCTCATAAATAAACTTAAAGCTTGGACGAATGGCTGCCAATCTTTCCATCAAGAAATATCCAATGATGTAGTTAGCTGAGATTTTGATCAAGTTAAATGGAATTGTCGCAAGCGCAATAAATGAAGTTAAATCTTTAATACTTGGATTTACAGAACCTACCATCTGCACAACAGAATCTAACGGCATTCCCATAGCTTTGGCATATAGTGGCAAAGTAATACATGCATTACAGAAACATGCGAATACGGTACGAATTAGAATTCCAACAATTAAAGAGACAATAACAGCTTTTCTTGTCTTATTCATCTTCTTGTACACAAACCATGTTGGTAAAATAAATAGAACAATGCCTAAAAGATTTGCGAGTTCACCCACATAAGCTGTATTTGTTCCTACTGTCACAACTTTTACAACTAATTTAATAACTTCTACTAAAGTGGCAGATACAGGACCTAAACTAAATAGAGCAATAATACTTGGTACATCACTAAAATCAATCTTGTAGAATGGTGGCATCATTGGTAAAGAAAATTCCAGTGACATCAAAGCTCCTGCAAGACCTGCAAGCATCGCCGTTAATACAATTGTTTGAACATTCCATTTTTTCATCTTTTTACCTCCTTTTGATTCAGACAAGCTCTTTCAAAAGGAAAACCCCAAGAAAAATCTTCTCGGGGTCTAAAAAATACAAAAAATACTTTTGTGTCTTCTACCATCCAGACTATACTGTCGGTCTTGGAATTACACCAAGTCAGCCACTTGCGTGGGTCGCGGACTTTTACCGCCGGTAGGGAATTACACCCTGCCCCGAAGAACTCATTGAATCTATGTTCGCAAATAAAATAACACATAATCTTCCATCATGCAACTAATTTGTTTATTTTTTCACAATATCAAATTTATCTTGCGAAAAACAAGGACATACATTTTCACACGAAGCTATGACAGAACTAGCTAAATGACTACCTATCTTCATAGCCTCAAGCATACTCTTACCATAAGTTAGTCCAGCACTTGTCCCAGCACAAAATGCATCTCCTGCTCCTGTTGTATCCTTTACCTCGATTTGACGAGCCTGACAAAAGCCACTTTCACCGTTGTGTTTCACATATAAAGATCCCGCTTCACCAAGTGTTACAATCAAAGAGTTAAATTCTGATTGCTGCACTTCATCAATCAATGTATGACTTAATTCTTCTGCTGATATCTCTTTAAAATCTCTTGAAAAAAGAATACTCGATTCTAATTGATTACAGATCAAACAATCAAATTGCTTCAAAAGATCTTTTCTTTCAATCGCAATATTCATATTGCTGACAACACCAAATAATTTTTTATTATGTTTTTGACATAAATAAACAACTTTTTCAACAATTTCCTCATCCATATCTATTTCAGCCACCACAGAATCGCTATTTTCAATAATTGTGTCTCCATTTTCTTCTAAAATTGAATAGATTGGCATTAAATTCGGACGATGAGATATTGAACCCGCTAATTCTCCATTATGATCAAAAACAGCTAGCCATGTACCCATACCGTTTTCGATAGATTTCATATAATCTGTATTCACATTTCGATTTTGCAATCTCTGTTTAACATCTTCTCCTAATGCCGTATTATCAACAATACTAACAAATGTTGAGTTTAAACCTAAATTTGCAATATCTTCTACAACATTTCGTGCTACACCACCATGAATATACTCAATATATCCTGCATTTCTCCCATCAGGAACATATATATCTTGTGGAAAGCCTTTAATATCCACAAAAATCGCACCTACTACGACAATTCCATTCTTTTTTTGAATCACGTTATTTTTCACCTTTCATCTCAAACAAGATATCTCTTAGTTGCGCCGCTCTTTCGAAATCTAAAGTACGAGCTGCCTCTTTCATTTCCTGTTCTAATTCTTTGATCATCTTTTCCTTTTGTTTTGCCGGCAACTTTTTCTTCTTCAAATACTTAGCTGCCATTTCCTTAGTTTCCTTAGAACGAACTACATCGTGGATTGGTTTGATGATTGTCTTAGGAACAATACCATGTTTTTCGTTGTATTCCATCTGAATCGATCTACGTCTTGCGGTTTCATCTATGGCTTCCTGCATACTTTCCGTAATTTTGTCGGCATACATAATAACTTTACCTTGGGCATTACGTGCCGCACGACCAATAATCTGAATCAATGATCGTCTTGATCTCAAGAAACCTTCTTTATCCGCATCTAATATCGCAATCAAGCTGACTTCTGGAATATCCAAACCTTCTCTTAATAAGTTGATACCTACAAGCACATCGTATTTACCTTGGCGTAAATCATGAATGATCTCCGTACGTTCAATCGTTGTAACTTCATGGTGTAGCCACGCTACTTTTAAATCCATATTTTTTAAATACGAAGTTAAATCTTCGGCCATACGAACCGTTAGCGTCGTAATCAGAGTTCTTTCATGTTTTTCAATGCGCTCCTTGATTTCATCTACTAAGTCATCAATTTGACCTTCAATAGGACGCACTTCGACTTCCGGATCTAAAAGACCTGTTGGACGAATAATTTGTTCAACAATTTCCCCATGCGTTTGATCCAGTTCATAATCTCCTGGTGTTGCGGATACAAAGATGGCATTTTTAATCAACCCCTCAAATTCATTAAAACGCAAAGGTCGATTATCTAAAGCACTTGGAAGTCTAAAGCCATAATCTACCAATATTTGTTTTCTTGCGCGGTCTCCATTATACATGCCACGAATTTGTGGTAAGGATACATGACTTTCATCTACCACAAGTAAGAAATCATCTGGAAAATAATCAAATAGTGTATACGGTCTTTCGCCTGGTTTTCTGCCATCAATATGCCTTGAATAGTTTTCAATACCTGGACATACACCAAATTCCCTTAATGCTTCTATATCGTAGCGACATCGTTGTTCCAAGCGCTCTTTTTCTAATGGTTTACCCTGCTCATCAAAATAAGCCAATCTTTCATCCAATTCTTCTTGAATTGTCTCTGCTGCATGATTGATAATATCCATACTTGTCGCATAGCCGTTAGCTGGATAAATAATATATAACTGATAAGACTGATTGACATGTCCTGTTACTGGATCGACTTCACAGATTCTTTCCACTTCATCATCAAACATTTCAATACGAATCAAATAACGATCCGTATGTCCTGGTGTGATTTCAATGACATCCCCACGTACTCTAAAAGTCCCTCTTAATGGATCTGTATCATTACGCTTATATTGTTGATGTACCAATGCTAGCATCAATTCATTTCTTTCAATGATCTGTCCACTTCTTAAAGTAAAGATCATATGACGATATTGTTCTGGATTACTAGCACCATAAATAGAGGCAACACTAGCTACAATAATCGTATCTCTTCGTTCTAAAACACTATTTACAGCTGCCATTCTAAGCATATCCAATTCTTCATTGGTCTTTGTGTTTTTGTCAATATATGTATCTGTTTTTGGCAAATAGGCTTCTGGCTGGTAATAATCAAAATAAGAGACGAAATATTCCACACGATTATGTGGAAAAAATTCTTTAAATTCAGAATACAACTGTCCCGCCAAAGTTTTATTATGTGCAAACACCAAGGTTGGTCGATTCACTTGGGCAATCACATTCGAAATTGTAAATGTTTTTCCAGTTCCTGTAGCTCCCAACAATACTTGAAACTTTTTATCTTCTTTTAAACCAGAAACCAATTCCCTAATAGCTTCTGGCTGATCTCCACTCGGTTTATATTCAGATACTAATTCAAACTGATTTTCCATATGCTCACATCCTTCACATATATATAATACACAAAAGTAGGTTAATACTTACTTTTGTGCCTCTTCTATCGCTTTTTGTCTTTGCGTATCATCACTTGGTGTTTCATTCATCTTCAACAATACTTTTTCCATCAAAAGATCCCACGTCTTTTTATCACAATCTCCCGTTACTTCTAAACGATTGTCCTGTTGAAAACTTGCCAAAGCTTGAGAGCTGGTATTTGAAAAATATGTATCTGTTCGATCCACATCATATCCTAAATACTTCAGATATACTTGTAAAGCCTGGGCATTATCGTCCACGCTGTCTTTTTTGATGACATCCTTTTTCTTGACTTTATAATAGGACGTTGTCTTCACTTCTCCAAGTTTTACTTCAACATCTGGTTTAAAACCCTTCTTGTTGATACTTGTACCTTTTGGCGTATACCAACGTGCCACTGTATACTTAAAACTTGTTCCATCTGAGAATGGTACTGTAACTTGTTCGGTACCTTTACCGTAAGATGTTGTTCCTACCGTAGTCACTGTATCCCCTAAATTATCTTTTAAAGCACCAATCAAAACTTCGGCTGCACTTGCCGTATTTTCATTTTGTAGAACAACAATCTTATCCATTTTTACTTGATTGAATTCATCTTTTGTCATTTGTTTAGTGAACTTGCCATCTTTATTTTTTTCCTTGAAGACAACTGACTTTTTAGGAATCAAAGAACTCGAAATTTCCAATGCCGCATTTAAATAGCCGCCACCATTATTACGTAAATCTAAGACCAACTTTTTAATTCCCGCTTCTTGTAGGCGAGACATTGCCTTTGAGAAATCTTTGCCACTATTTTCTGAGAAACTCGTTAGAATAATTTCTCCATAATCTTCGTATACGTTACATACGACCGTTGAATCAAAAGTACCTGGAATCAAATTTGTCGTATATTCTTTTCCATCACGAAGATATTTTGTCTTAACATTCTGCCCTTCATGCGCCTTAATATATTTAATGATTGTGTCTGAATCATTTTCACTACATTTTAAATCATCTAATGAAATGATCTCATCTTGGGGTTTTAAGCCTTTCTTATCCGCTGTTGAATTGATGTATACGTTGGATACAACGAAGTTTTTATTTTCATTTAAATAAAAGGAGATTCCTAATCCTACATTACTTCCTTCAAGACTGCTTGAAAAGGCTTTGGCTTGTTCTAAGTCAAAATAGTTTGTATGAGCATCTTGATCTAGAGTTGTCATTCCATCAATAGCTTGTTCCATAAGTTTGGAATCCAAATTTTTGATTTTATTCGAATAATACCAATCTGAATTCAAAATTGAATAAATGGTATCAAATTTTTCTTGTTCTTTACTATTTCCTGTCGTTTTTTTATTTAAAATAACTGGTACACTTATGCCTGCGCCAAAACATGCAATGCATAGTAGTGTAATCAATATTGTTTGACTTTTTTTTCTCATAAGCTCATCCTGTTCTAAAACAAAATGGGACGAATCATTCGCCCCAATAATTCCATATAGAAAGTATACGAAACAATCCTTTATTCTGCAATGTTTTTATCGTTTCATTTTCAAATATTTTCTTGCCGCAAACAAGGATGCGAACCCACCAATCAAGGCTCCCGCAAGAATGATAGAGAGTCCTACTTGAAAGCTGATTGTACTTGGTTTAAATAGGGCAAACATAGGTGTGAATAGTTTTCCGCCTAAACTTTCGTACAGCTTTTCATATCCAAAATGCACCAATAAATATGGAATGATAGATCCAAGTAGTCCAATAAAAATACCTTCGACAATGAATGGATTACTGATGAAACCATTCGTTGCACCTACTGTACGCATAATAATGATTTCATCACTTCTTGAATCGATTGTCGTTCGAATCGTGTTATAAATCAAATATAAAGACAATAGAATCAATAAAGCAACAATGCCTAAACCAATCTTTTGAATCATATTCAACATGTCTACTAAACTTGTAACGCTGTCTCCTCCAAAAGCCGTGCTGGATACGCCATCAATTTTTTGAATCTGCGCACTTGTTTTACGGATAGAAGAAGCATTCTTTACATAAACAAAGAAAGCATTGGATAAGGGATTTGTTTCTCCTCGATAGGCTTTAAAAGCATCTCCCTTTTCTTTGATCATAAGTTCAAGTTCATCATCTTTAGAAGATACTTCTACCTTTGAAACATTCTTCAATTTAGATATTTCACTCTGAATACTTGATATAGCTGTTTCATCATCAATATCCTCATTTAAAATAACGTGAATACTCAAATCTTTTTGAACATCATTGGAAAAATAATTAACGTGTAATCCAATAATCAATATCGAACCAATCAAAAGTAGGGTAATGCCAATGGCACTAATGGCAGAAAAGCACAACATAATATGTCTTTTCATTTGGAGAAAGGCATACTTCAATTCGTATAAAAAAGTACGTAAACCGTTCATCATAAACTCTTATACCCACCTTTATTCGAATCGTGAATCACATATCCTTTATCTAACATAATCGTACGTTTTTTAAACCGGTCAACCAATACTTTATCATGTGTAACCATCATGATTGTTGTATCTAGTTTTTGGTTGATCTTTTCTAATAATGAAATAATTTCTAAACTCTTTTCGGGATCTAGATTTCCTGTTGGTTCATCCGCAATCAAAACTTTTGGTTTATTCGCAATGGCACGGCCAATCGTTACACGCTGTTGTTGTCCTCCAGATAATTCGTCTGGATAACTTCTAGCCTTTTCTTTCAAATCAACAAGCTCTAATACTTCCATTACACGTTTACGAATTTGTTTGCGTGGCATACCCACAACTTCTAGGGCAAAGGCAATATTTTCAAAGACAGTTAATTTTGGAAGTAAACGATAATCTTGAAATACGCAGCCAACATTACGTCTATAGTATGGAACTTTTCTATGTTTTAAAGCCCCTACATTAATACCATCTACAATAACTGTACCTTCATCTGGAACTTCTTCTCCATTTAGCACTTTGATCAATGTAGATTTACCAGAGCCTGTGGCTCCAATCACATAAACAAATTCACCTTTATCAATATGTAAATTTACATGATTTAAAGCATGTACTCCATTGGGATATGCTTTTGAAACATCTTTTAAATCAATCATAATGTTCCTCCTAACTAAAGAACTTTTCTGGTCTTTCCCTGCAAGGCGCTGCTTTACCAGCTTCACAAGAAGTACCTGTGCCTGACCAGCCTGTTCCCCACGCAAAATCAGCACCCGCACTAAAACGGGCTACCGCATCACTTACAGACATTGAACCTAGATTATAGACTTCAACATGTGTATGTGGCCCACTTGAATTTCCTGAATTTCCCGATAACGCGATTGCTTGTCCTTGTGAAACGCTTTGTCCTGCACTTACGTAGATTGTTTGCGACAAGTGACAGAAACTTACGGCATAAAGTGTATCATTCACATTACACAACATTTCTATTGTGTTTCCACCACCATAAGGATATCCTGACCAGTTACCCAAATAGCCTGAGTTGCTTCCTACAGGGGCTGCGGCATATAAAATAACACCACTTGCCGGAGCTACTACAGTTGTACCAATTGGAGCTGCCCAATCGAGTCCTAAGTGCATGCCTCCACCAGGATATGCCCATGTACCTGCACTTTTACTTCCACCTTGTACAGGATGTATAAATCCAGATACGGATTCAATCGATCCTGAGAAGTTTGTTGAAATCACAAAGTCTCGAATGCTATTCATGTCCACTTGTGCGGAACGTTTCTGTGCTTCTAATTCTGTAATTTTTTTCTGATATTCTTCAACCAGTTTATTATAAGATTCCTCTAATTCACTGGCCTGCTTTTTTTGCGATTCTAATTCTGCCTTTTGACTTTTTGCGTCTTCATCTAGACGTTTTTGTTCATCTTGCTGCAAAACAAGTTCTTTCTTTAATTTATTTAACTTTTTAATTTGCGACTGATCATCTTCTGTGATTCTTTCAACTCCAGAAATACGACGAAGCATATCACTTAAACTATCTGATCCCATGATCAAGTCTATAATCATATTGGTTCCAATCGTTGTTTGTTCATTTTTCATGCGATTTTCGATTTGTGCGTTCCAAGCATCAATTTCAGCTTGTTTTGCCTGAATCTTCTCTTCCAATTCTTTAATGTTGTTTTCAATCAATTCAATCGATTTTTCTTTTTCACTTATCTGCGTTTGTAGATTGGAAACCAATTCTTTTTGTTCCTTGGCAAGCTGCTCCATTTTTGTCGTATCACTCTGCAAAGAAGCTATGCTCGAAGTATAAGCTTCAATACTGTTTTGCAGACTTTGTTTACGATTCTTCTGATATTCCTGAAATCCCTGACAAGCTTTTACGCCAGCTTGTGAAGTTTGTGCCTGACTACACTTGGCATACCAGGCTTCTGTATCAGAATAGTCTTCTGCTGAAACAGGCATGATTAATGAGCAGGCCATAGCTAAACTTAGAAAACCTGCACAGAATTTATATTTTCTCATCGTGTCCACCTCAAATATTTTCTAACGGCTAAATAACTTCCTAGCATTCCTACAACCATTCCAATCAAAAGAATGCCGCCTGAAGTACACAATACAAATGGATATGGTTTCAGCATACTCATCATGTCACTAAAAAACATACCATTCATTACGTGGTAAAGTCCTGTATAGCCAAATATACAAATCAAAACAGGGCCTAATGCACCCCAAAAGCCGATAAAGATTCCTTCTAATACAAACGGTAACGAAATATACCAGTTATAGGCACCAACTGTTCGCATGATCGCAATCTCATCTTTTCGTACTAAAATTGTCATTTTAATAGTATTTCGAATCAAGAATACGGCAATCAAAACCATCAATCCAACAAAGATACTTCCCCATACACGGATATTTTTAAACAGTTGAATCATCGTGTTGATAGCACTACCTCCATATGTAGCTTGAACAACACCATCCATTTTTGAAATTTTCTTTGTCACTTTTGAAATTTTTGTGTTGTCTTTTAATTCCACATTCAAAACGTCATATAAAGGGTTCTTGTCCTCTCCCTTATATTGTTTAAACATCGCCCCATTTTCTTTGATCAACGCATCCAATTCCTCTTCTTTACTTGAATACGTTACTTTTTTTACGGAAGCAAGAGATGAAATTGAATCGGATAATTCACTAATTTCTTCATCTTCTAGTGTTGGATTTAAAGAAACTTGAATCATAAATTCATTTTCAATTTGACTCGTAAATCCTCCGACATTCATATAAATCACAAATATAAACAAAGCCATTAATAAAGCAATGCCAATCGATACAATGGAAGAAAAGGTCATCGAGAAATGACGGTGCATATCTTTATTGGCACTGCGTACTAGTCTTGGTAAACTCTTAAAAAACAGTAACATTTTTATCACCTACATCACTAATTATAACATACCTATCAAATCAGCCTACAAATCACAAAATTTCACACACACCTTCATTCTAATCCTTTCATGTGAAAATAATATTAAAGCAGAAAAAAAAAGATCGATTTCTCGATCTCTTATAAACTTTGACCTACTGCATCTGCCTTTTTAATAGCGGTAATAAACTCTTCTTTTGTGAATGGGAAAGGTGCATTTTTCCACTCATTTGTTTTTGTAGCCGCTTCAGTCAAAGCTTCTAAATGGCTTTCATCCAAGTCCACATCAGCTAAAGTCACTGGTAAGCCAATTGATTTATTGAATTTTGCCATTTTCATTAAATTTTCTTCATCTTTGGCATATGCATACAATACTAATACACCAAAAGATACAACTTCACCATGTAGATGGTGCCCATCACGTGCAATTGAGCAACTACCATTATAGAAGGCATGCGCAATGCTTGAATTATAATAATATTCTGGTTGGTTTGTTAAGTTTGAAACATATCCAGTAGATACGACAATATCCAAGGCAATAGCTTCGATTGCAGCTGAATTTGTATCATTTTTACAATCTTCCATACCTTGTTTACCATATTTCAATAATGGTGCAGTACAAGTTTTCGCTAATGCCAATCCCATTGTAGCTGTATGATCTAAAGTTTTACCCTGTGTTGCAAATTCTACTTCACATTGTTTAGACAACGCATCTCCAATTCCTGCCCAAAAATATTCACTTGGTGCTTTTGCGATAACATCTGGATTAATAAAGATGTGTGCAGGACAATGAGGATATGAATAGTGGTCCAATGCTCCGTTATCATCATATACTACGGCAATAGCTGTAGCGGCCGAACAGTTTGAACAGATTGTTGGAAATGAGAAAACCATTTTGTCATTCATTTCAATGGATGCAGTTTTACAAGTATCGATAGCTTTTCCTCCACCAATCGCAAAGATAACATCGGCTTCTTGTACGTTTGGATTTGAAGTCAATTTATGTACGTTCGTCATAGTACATTCAATACCATATACAATTGAATCTGTAATAATAATATCAGTCTCTTTAATGGCTTCACGAATTCTTGGCTCAGCAGCTGCCAAAGCTCTTTTACCGCCAATCAATACAACTTTTTTAACGTTGTATTTTTCACATACACCTGGGATTTCGTTGTAACAACTTTCTCCGACTGAATAATTAGACATTTCAATTGTTTTCATAAACTTCTACTCCTTCTTTTACTTCAACACTTTTTGTATGATAATTCTTGTATACACCGACCGTTAAGAATGGAACGATAATGATTGCGATAGCTAAATATCCACAATATCCATATCCATATTTAATAATATTTGTTAATCCGGCTAAAGAAATTGTCATGGATACAATAATAATAAATGCAGATACAATAATTCTTTTCTTTACTGGATTTTCTACATTCTTTAAAACACGAATATTTTCAAAGCGAGCCACAAATCCGAATGTTGTTGTTACTGCTGTAGAAATTAAGCAAAGTAATAAACAAATACCATATACAACAACCATCCAGTTTGCATTCATCGCATTTAAACTTGTCAATGTAGGTAGAGTTGTTTCTCCATAAACATTCTTCCAAGAAATTAACATCAATACACTTAAAACTAATGCAACAGCATTCATCACAAATGAGATCCACATTGCTTTTGAACAAGATTTTCGATCTGGTAAGATAGCTCCACATGCTACGATCGTTGGTAATGTCACACATTGAAAGCCTGCATATGTAAATGCATTTAAGATGGCTTTAGGCATATTCATAAAACCATTTATAGTAAAGTCATTTGCTAAAATAGCCCCAATATTTTGACCTTTCATGATTCCCATACCATAAATAACAATGGCTGTTACCAAAATAGCCATACCCATATATGTACTTGCCATACGAACTACGTTGGCTCCAAAAATTGTTAAACAAAGAACAACAATTCCAACCGCAACGACACAAGCATAATAATTAAATCCAAAGTATTGTTGTAATGCACTTGCAGCTCCACTAATAGCTGCTGCAACTGCCATCAAAACCATGATATTAAAGAAGATCTCAAATAAAATTTCCAACTTATCGAATGGATGATATAAGTTTTCAAACAATTCCTTTGCGCTTGTCAAATTTCTCTGGTTATACATCACCATGGCTTCTCGCATTGTCAATATCAATAGCAACATAGCTATTATGGCACTCACAATACCAGTCCATCCTAAACCTACATAATATGTATTTGCCTGATTTCCTGTGGCAAATCCACCTCCAGCATGTGCTGAGAATAATACAGCGCCTACCGAAAATATCGCCATTTTTCCAACTTTTTGTGCTTTCATACTTTTCCTCCTATAGCGTGCACAACAAGCTAACAAAAAAACCAATCGTTTCTTGCTGCCTGTTTAGACAGAAGAGACGAAAGGTTAGAATTACAATACTTCCGCGGTACCACTCTTCTTCATTCATTTAAGAATGCACTCATTTCAGATGCTATCACATCCTGCTTTATTAACGTTAAGCCTACGTTCAAGTCTTATCAACCTGACCACTCCATGGTAAGTTCAAAGTTTGATCTTTCATGTCTTGCACCAACCGACAACTCTCTAACAAAGACTTTCCTTTTACTACTCCATTTCCTTGTGTTTTGTGCGTTTATAATAACACCACATTTTCATTTATGCAAGCATTTTCTTACATTTATTTTCAGTAAATCTGAATCTACGTTTTACATCCATCAAAAAAAGGTACGCATTACCCATGTATACCTTCAATTTCTATTAATTTTTCTTTCCTCTTAATTCCACCTGCATATCCAGTTAAATACCTGATTTGATCCAAACAATCTAAAGATAATTTATATTTTATTATAAAGTTTTAAATTTTCTGTTATAATGTATTTGGCATTGAAAGATAAGAAAGAACCCCTAGGGACTGCAATCCCTAGGGGTTCGCTTTTTTTGGATTCGGCATGAAAGATAATACTGCTTCTACTTAACAGCGACTATAATAGCTAACGTCACTAAAAGTATGACGTAAAGCATCACAAGATACTCCACAAGTAGTACTCTGCACATTCATGCCAAACCGCAACATGTTTGTGCCTTTTCCTTTCATAGAAAGACTTTTGCTTCCTCCTCAAAAAGTACACACGCGTATGCACTTTTCATTATACAGAAGCAATGTGAAAACAAAATTAAATCTCATTCTTTTTTTCTAATTTTAATAAATATTCTTTTCTTTCGATTCCACCTGCATATCCAGTTAAACTATTATTGGATCCAATCACTCTATGGCAAGGAATCAAAATCGAGATTTTATTATGTCCTACAGCACTTCCCACCGCTTGTGCTGACATTGATGGAGAAATCATTCTTGCGATGTCTTTATATGTCATAGTTTTACCATAGGGTATTTTAAGAAGAAGTTGCCAAACTTTACTTTGAAACTTTGTTCCAATTAGATGCATTTTAGGCAAAACTTTTGGTTCCTTACCACTAAAATAAAGATTCAACCATTCTTTTGTTTCTTTTAAAACAGCCATTTCTTTTTCAACAGGGTCTATCAAACCATCCGCATAATATTTTTGATTTTCAAACCAAACGCCAATCAATCCAATTTCATCGGCAGCCAATAACATTTTACCTAATGGTGAATCATAATATTGTATATACATAACCCATCCTTTATACAGAAAAAAAGCCATCCGAAGATGACTTACTTTTTAAAATTGGTGGAGCGTATCGGGATCGAACCGATGACCCCCTGCGTGCAAGGCAGGTGCTCTCCCAGCTGAGCTAACACCCCATATCTTCAGCAAATGGTGGGCCTGAATGGACTTGAACCAACGACCTCACCCTTATCAGGGGTGCGCTCTAACCACCTGAGCTACAGGCCCATTCGCTGAATGCCCATTTAATATACCATGTGATTTTATATTATGCAAGTCTTTTTTTGATTTTTTTTAAATATTATAATTAATCTAGTTTTAGACATCAGTATTGTCAATTTAATAATTATAATCTTATAAAATGGAGGTAGCTTATGAGTCAAATAAAATGTCCCAATTGTGGAACTGTATTTCAGGTGGATGAGAGTCAATATCATGAAATCTTACAACAAGTTCGTAATGAAGAATTTGAAAAAGAATTAAATGAAAGACAAAAAAATTCAAACCAAATTATTCAATCTAAACTTGAAAAAGAGTATGAAGCTAAATTAAGTCAGAAAGCCTTAGAAATCAAAGAGCTTCAGGCAAATAAAGAACAAGAAATCATTTCTTTAAAAGAACAATTAAAGTCAACTGAACAAATTATCAAGAGTGAAACTGAAAAAGCTTATCAAGAGCAATTAAACAAGAAAGAGCTTGAAATCAAACAGCTGCAATCGGGTTTCAATCAGAAACAAAGTGATAAAGAACAGGAAGTCATTTCATTAAAAGAAAAGCTAGAAGCAAGTACGCAGTTAACGAAAACTGAAACACAAAAAGAATATCAGGAGCAGTTAAATCAAAAAGATTTAGAAATATCTAAGCTCAATGCCAAATTAGAACAGATTCTTTCACAGAATAAGATCAACGAATCTAAGACTGAACAAGAATATAAATTGCAGTTGCAGGCAAAGGAAAATGAAATTCAAGCTCTAAAGAATGACATTTCAAATAGTGAAAAGGTATTAAAGGCAAATCTAGAAAATACATACCAATCAAAGCTAAATGAAAAGAACCTTGAAATCCAGTCTTTAAAACAAGATATGGATAAGGCAAAGGTTGAAAATGAATTGAATGTAAAGAGTATTAAACAAGATCTACAAAATCAAATCGAACAGGATAAAATGAAATATCAGCTTCAAGAAAAGAGTTTGCAGGAAAAATACGACACTTTACTACAAACTAAAGATGAGCAAATTGCCTACTATAAAGATTTTAAATTAAAACAGTCTACTAAAATGATTGGTGAATCTTTAGAACAACATTGTGAAATAGAATTCAATAAACTTCGTGCAACAGGCTTTCAAAATGCATACTTTGAAAAAGATAATGATGCTCGCACAGGATCAAAGGGTGACTATATCTATCGTGAGTTAGATGAGAATGGAATTGAAATCATTTCCATTATGTTTGAAATGAAAAACGAAAATGACAAAACGGCTACAAAACATAAGAATGAAGATTTCTTAAAAGAATTAGATAAAGACCGTAATGAAAAGAATTGTGAATATGCTGTTCTTGTTTCTATGTTAGAGCCAGAAAACGAATTATATAACACGGGTATTGTTGATAAATCCCATCGCTATCAAAAGATGTACGTAATTCGTCCGCAGTTCTTTATTCCAATGATCACCATTTTAAGAAATGCTGCATTGAATTCTTTACAATATAAGAATGAATTGCAAGAAGTAAGAAATCAAAATATTGATATTACACATTTTGAAGAAAGCATGAATGATTTTAAACAAAAGTTCTCAAGGAATTATGAATTAGCTTCCAAAAAATTCAATACAGCTATCGAAGAGATTGATAAAACTATTTCACATCTTCAAAAGACAAAAGAAGCCTTACTATCAAGTGAGCGACAATTACAGTTAGCTAATAATAAAGCAGAAGATTTAACCATCAAGCGTTTAACACGAAATAATCCTACAATGAAGCAAAAGTTTGATGAATTAAAGAAAGATGACAAATAAAGGACATTTCCAATACAGGAGATGTCCTCTTTTTAAAACATATTCATGAATAATGAAATGATGATCCAAAGTATGGTAAATACTAGATACAAAAGATTTGGGATTCGCTTAAAGAATCTTGCATACCAATTCTCATTTGTCTTCTCTTCTTTAATAAATTCATTCATTTCTTTTGATTTTAATACCATTGTAATGAGTCCATAAATCACAAGAGCAAGCACTAAAACTGTAATCAAAACATGATTTGAATAAACCGACATTAAAGCTAAAAAGTTATTACCTGCATGAGCTAGCATAGTAACTAAAATACTATCCGATTTAAGATACATATAACATAGTACCAGCCCCATAAAGAAAGCAGGGATGGCTTGTGTAATATTCAAGTGTAAAAGTCCAAATAACAACGATGTAACAATAATGGCGAACATTTTATTATATTTCGACAATGTCTGTAGAATCATACCTCTAAATATCAACTCTTCAAATATAGGTGCTAAAATGACCACACTTGTGAATGTAAAAATATTATAGAGCAAACTTCCATTTAACGAAAAATCTGGGCTTGTATCTGGTAATCCAAATTTTGATAATAAAGCACCAATAATACCAATCGCATAATTTAAAAAATACATCATTGAAACAGTATCTATTGTCTCTTTGGGTTTAAATGTAAACTTCAAATCTTTGATTTTTTGTTTAAAAGAACTACTCATAAACCATAACAGGATGATTCCAGATATAAAAGAAATCAACATTTCAATGCAGGCATTGATTGCAGAATAATCATAATACAAAGAATACATGATTAAAGGCATTGCTACAAAGCTAAACAAAAAAGAGAGTGTCAGCTGCATAATAATATATAGCCATAATGAGCCTCCAACTTTACTCAATTCTTTATCAGGCATAAATTCAGGTGGTTGTTCCATAATAATCACTACTTTCTAAATTTATTCTAACTTGAACCTCTCATCACTGAAGTGACGAGATTCTTGGGAACAGGCTTCTATCGAAACCTTTCTTACCAAGCTATCCCCGCAGTTCCTGCGGTTGTTTTATTTTTACTTAATTTGCTAATATGCCTTGCATCAATATATTGATGGATGCATTTACATCTCTGTCATGATTTGAATGGCATTTTGGACAGGTCCATTCTCTTACTTTTAAATCTTTTGTTCCTTCATTCTTATATCCGCAACAATGACAGGTCTGACTGCTCGCATAGAATGTGTCTACTTTCTTGATCACCTTTCCATACCACTCGGCTTTATATTCTAGCTGTGTTGTAAATTTTGACCAGGATACATCCGATATAGACTGGGCTAGATTGTGGTTTTTAAGCATATTCTCTACTTTTAAGTCTTCAATGCAGATAATGTCATATTCTGTAATGATTCGTGTAGATAGTTTGTTGATAAAATCCATTCTTTGATTCGCTATCTTTTCATGAAGTCTTGCGATCTTGATCCTGTTTTTGATCCAGTTGCGGCCGCCCTTTGTTTTTCGTGACTGCTGCTTCTGTAGCTTTTTCAGTTTCTCAATCGACTTCTTCAGATATTTTGGATTCTCTACCTTTTCTCCATTACTCAATACGATAAAATCCTTGATACCTAGATCTATACCTGTTTCATTATATGTTAGTGGAAACAAGACTTCTTCTACATCCGTATAACATAGTGAAACATAATACTTTCCACTTGGCACTTGTGAAATGGTTGCACTCAGTAGTCTTCCCTTTGGGGTTCGTGTTTTCTTTATCTTTACAAGACCAATCTTAGGAAGCTTAACCTTATTGTCAAATAATTCAATATTTCCATTCGTATACTTTGTTGTATACGAATAACGATGTGTCTTCTTCGATTTGAATCTAGGATATTCCGCCTTTTTTCGAAAGAAATTAATATATGCCGTATCCAGATTCTTTACGCTTGACTGTAGAGCCACAGAATCCACTTCCTTTAGCCATTCATATTCTTTCTTTAAAGAAACTAGATCCTTAGCACATGCCGAATAACTTAATGTGATTCCAACTTTTTCATAGGCATCCCTACGTTTTGCCAGGTAATGATTATATACAAAACGAGTGCAGCCAAAAGTCTTGGCCAACAATATTCTTTGTTCTCTGTTTGGATACATACGATACTTGAATGCCTTTTCCATGATGATTTCTCCTTATTGATTCGCTATTTTCTTTTTTGACTTCTTATATACTCTATAATCTGTTCTTCTGTATTTTCAGAAACTGTAGCTACAAAATAAGAAGGATTCCATAGATGTCCACCCCATAACTTGGATCTTAGATCATCCCCAAACTCTTTCATCAAGAGTCTGGCCGATACACCCTTCATAGCTTTTATAATATTTGGAATGTAATGCTGCGGCGTACAATTGATCAGCATATGGATATGATCCTCATCCATATTCATTTCCAGAATTTGAAAACCATTATCCTTTGAAATCTGAGTCAGCAGCTCTTTTAATCTTGTTGCGACCTGTCCATTCAAGACATCACGACGATACTTTACACACCATACGATATGATACTGTATAGAATATACATAGCCTCTTCCTTTAACAACTTTCATATGTTTTTTCCTCATCTATATTATAACATATGTATATATTTAAAGCACTATATTTATCATTTATTTTTAAATTGTTTATTTAACATATGTACATCTAATTCATCTCATGATTAAAGTCACGAATGTTCTTAGATTGCATTATAAAAGAGGCTCTTAGGCCTCTTGTAAAATATGAAGTTTTCTTAATGATTCCTCAATTGAATCTAAATCTTCTTTTGATTGTGCACTCACCGTATGACAATGATATCCACTCGTTAGATCCGTTAAAGGTTTTGCCTGATTCTGTGAAATAGAATCAATGAATTCCTTGACTTGTTTTCTAGAACTAATGTTCATTTTAGCCTCTAACTTACCATATACATTATGTTTGACAAATACATTTTCAATACAGCCACCACAATCTACGATTGCATTCATTTCTTCTTCCATACGATCATTCAAATGAAAACAAGAAAATACTCTTCGAACTCTTTGAGGTGAACATACATATCCTTTGTGTGTCGCATAAATATGAACATTTCTTGCCTTTAATAAGGCAATATCTTGCACAATGACTTGTCTTGATACATTAAACTTTTTGGAAAGTGCACTTCCGGAAACTGGCACTTCGCTTTTTGAAATCGTGTCATAAATGGCTTGAAGTCTAGCTTCTTTTTCCATTTATTTCACCTGCAAGTTTTTTAAAGACAAATCTAAAATAGGTGCTGAATGCGTTAGAGCACCACTTGAAATATAGTCCACACCTAAGGCAGTTAATTTTTCAATATTCTCTTTTGTGACATTTCCAGAACACTCCGTTTCGGCTCTTCCATCAATGATTTCAATTGCCTTTTTCATATTTTCAACACTCATGTTATCTAACATGATAATATCCGCGCCGGCTTCAACCGCTTCTTCAACCTGTTCTAAATTTTCTACTTCCACTTCAATTTTACGAACAAAAGAAGCATAATCCTTTGCCATCTTAACTGCATTCGTGATTGAACCAGCTGCTGCGATATGATTATCCTTCAACATCACACCATCTGATAAATTGTATCTATGGTTATTTCCACCACCAACACGAACTGCATATTTTTCAAACACCCGCATATTTGGTGTTGTTTTTCTTGTGTCCAACAGCTTTGTCTTTGAACCCTTCAAATAAGATACGACACGATTTGTATAAGTAGCAATTCCACTCATTCTTTGAAGATAATTCAACGCAGTTCTTTCACCTGATAAAAGAACACGAACATCTCCAGACACTTCGGCCAATAATTGTCTGTTTTTAACGACATCCCCATCTTTTACATAAAATTTCACTTCCATGTTTTCATCTAATAAATAAAAGACTCTTTCAAATACTTCTAAACCTGCAATAATTCCATCTTCTTTACAGATCAATTGTACCTGCCCATATTGATAGGAAGGCATGACTGCATTTGTTGAAACATCTTCACTTGTTATATCTTCCTGCAAAGCTTGAATCAATAAGTGATCCACATTTAAACGCATTGTATTCTTATCCACGAGCTTGCCTCTCTCTTTCTATTTCTTCAAGTACCATATCATGATACATTTTTTCTTGATTTGATAACTGATGTGACTTTGTCACTTTTGCCAAATGATCAAAATCATTTGTATAAGCTGGTTCCTTTTTCAATAAATCAACAACAGCTCTCTTTCCCCAAACTAAAGATTCCAATAAGGAATTACTAGCCAAACGGTTCCTTCCGTGAACACCATTACAGCTTGTTTCTCCTACCGCATATAAGTGGGACATAGAAGTACGTGAATCTTTATCTACATGAATTCCACCCATAAAATAGTGCTGGGCTGGCGTAACAGGAATCCATTCTTTTGTACAATCATATCCTTCTTCTAAACACTTTTCATAAATATGAGGAAAATGATTCTTGATGACTTCTTCACCTAAAACAGTCATATCCATCCAAACATAAGGCATATCATCCTTCTTCATTTGTTCGCGAATTTTTTGTGTCATGATATCACGTGGCAACACTTCATTCGCAAAACGCTTTCCGTCTTTTCCATAAAGCTTAGCCCCTTCACCACGAACCGATTCACTAATAAGAAAAGCTCTTCCTTTTTCCTTTGTATATAAAGTTGTTGGGTGAATCTGTACATAATCCACATTTTCCAATTTAATACCATGCTGGATTGCAATCGCAATGGCATCTCCTGTTAAGTGTGGATAATTTGTAGAATGATTATACAATCCGCCGATTCCACCACACGCAAAGATTGTATAACCTGCTTCAATGCTCATTTCATTGTTGTTGGCATCTTTTGCCAAAACACCATAACATACATTGTCCTTTTCAATAATGTCTGTCATAGTGACATATTCCATGATTGTAACATTCTCTAATTTGCGAACCACATCTAATAAAGTGGATGTGATTTCTTTTCCTGTAATATCTTCATGGAATAAAATACGTGGTTTAGAGTGTGCCCCTTCACGCGTATAATCTAATTCACCATCTTTTGTCGCAAAATCAACACCATATCCAATCAATTCATTAATAATGTCACGGCTTGAATTGATCATAATTTCAACAGATTCCTTACGATTTTCGTAATGCCCTGCCTTCATAGTATCTTCCATAAAAGAATCAAAATCATTTTTGTCTCTCAATACACAAATTCCACCTTGTGCTAAAAATGAATCACTATTTTCGGCATCAGATTTTGTCAACATAATGACCTTTTTATCACTTGGAACATGTAAAGCTGCAAACAACCCACTTGCACCTGTTCCAACAATAACTATATCTGCTTCTAACTTTTCCATATTATTTTGCCAACTCCAACATTCTATCTAATGACTTTTCAGCCATAACCTTCACTTCTTCATCTACAAACACTTCATTTGTCTCATTCAACAAGCAATCATAAACCTTTTCTAAAGATACCTTCTTCATATTCATACAAATTAATTTATCTGTTAAAGGATAAAAAGTTTTATCTGGTGATTTCAACTGCATTTCATGAAGTACACCAAGTTCAGTTCCAATCACAAATTCTTTGTTTGGATTGTCCACTGTATATTGAATTAATTCTGAAGTGCTTCCTGCAAAATCAGTTGCCTCAACAACTTCATTAACACACTCAGGATGCACAATAATTGGAACATTTGGATGTTCTTCACGTGCTTTTTCAACATCTTTTAATGTCACACGCTTATGCGTAATACAATATCCATCATTTAAGATAATATTCTTTTCAGGTACTTGTTTCTTTACATAAGCACCTAAGTTTCCGTCTGGAATAAAGAAAATATTTTTATTTGGAAGTGAACGAACAATCTTCAATGCGTTTGAACTTGTTACACAAATATCAGCCATCGTTTTTAATTCAGCTGTTGAGTTGATATAACATACGACCGCTAAATCTTCATATTCTTCTTTCATCTTCTTAATAACAGCCTTACTTGCCATGTGTGCCATTGGACAATCTGCATTTAAATCTGGCATCAATACTTTCTTGTCTGGATTTAACATTTTGGCACTTTCACCCATAAATTTAACACCCGCAAATACAATAATATCTGCATCTGTATTTTTTGCTTTCTTTGCCAAAGCATAAGAATCTCCGACAAAATCCGCTACATCTTGTACAGCTCCATCTACATAATAATGCGCTAAAATAATCGCATTTTTTTCCTTTTTTAATTTCAATACATCTTCCTTTAAAGACATGGAATTTTCCTCCCTTAAAAAATTTTACCGTTTTGAATTATACACCCAGGCTTTACATCTGACAAGACAGTTGTAAAGTCAATATTATATAAGTTATATATCACAATGAAATAAGCATGAAAAAAGCGATGAATCAAAAATCATCGCCTTAGTTTTTTGTCTGTAAAACGCTTGGTGCAATATAAGCACGAGTTTTGTACTCTGCATCTAAATCATACAAACCCTTGGAATCGTGTCCAAACAATTCAAATCGAGAAATTAAATCCGAAGCATTCTTTTCTTCTTCTCCTTGCTCTTTGACAAACCAATCCAAGAACTGCATAGTTCTAAAATCTTTTTCTTCATAAGCTGCTGCGTAACAAGTATGAATCAATTCAGTTACGTATTGTTCATGTTTTAAGCCTGCCTTTAACGGATCACTTAGTTCATTTAAAGGAATATTTGGCTTATTAATAGCTTCCAAAACAACACTATAATCATTGTCTTGAAGATATTGCATCATCAATTGAGCATGTGCAATCTCTTCTTGTACTTGTACATGATACCAATTTGCGAAACCCTCTAAACTTTTATCATGATAATAATTTTCGAAATCCAAATACAAATAAGCAGAATATAATTCTTTATTAACTTGATTATTCAACAAGTCCGCTACTTTCTTACTCAACATAGCACATTCCTTCTTTCTAGCTACATCATACTCCTAGCAACAAGAAAAGCGTAGTGATATGCTCTCACAACGCTTCATTTACAGATTTCATTAAACTATCAACATCCTTATCGTTTGGATGTTTTAAAGCCTCATCAAAATTCTTCAACATTTCAGGATTCGATTCAAACTTTGCACGAATTGCCAAAGGCATCTTACCTTGGCACATCCATGTTCCTTTAACACAGTTGGATGCATCTAAATGACTTTGAACATTTTTTAAAATCATCTCAAAATATTCTTTAGATTTACCAAAACCAGCCGTTCCAAACAAGAAAACATTTTGATTACGTAGTGTAGAAAGATATTGTTTCATTTGATCATCACAATCTCCCTTATCACACCAGAATCCAATGCACAATAAATCTACAGGTTCTAAATTTTTTGCGTTTTCTACAGGTACACAATATTTTGACTCCATAAAATTCAAGCTGTTTGCCAAAGATTGTGTATTCCCTGTTTTTGAACTATATACAATTCCTATCATAAAATATATCCTTTCTACAAATATCGATTACGCCATGCATAATACTCTTCATCTTTTTCCATATCAATACCATGGTCATTTTCATAAACTTCAAACGTATTCTGTTGAAATAGTGAAATAAAATCATTTCTTGAAAGCTTTGAATGCCATTGACTATGCCATATATAAATTTTTTCTTTTTCCATTTTAATCAACGCACGATTCTCTAAACATATTAGTGCATGATTATCTTTTAATTTTTCAATTGCCTCTATCATTTCCATAGGACTATTTTAGCACAACTTTCAAAGATAAGAAAAGGTAGCCGAAGCTACCATGAGATATTATTATTCGTAATGATCTTTTAACTCTTGGAAATAAGCCTGTGGATGATTACATACTGGACATACCAATGGAGCTGTTTCGCCATAGTGAATGTGTCCACAATTCAAACAAATCCAAACGGTTGAAGTTGCCTTTTTAAACATAGCATCTTCTTCAACATCTTTCAACATAGCTTTATAACGAGCTTCGTGGTGTTTTTCAATAGCACCTACACCTTCGAACAAGGCAGCAATATCATCAAAGCCTTCTTCACGAGCTTCTTTAGCCATTGTTGCGTACATATCTGTCCACTCATAGTTTTCACCAGCAGCCGCATCTTTTAGGTTTTCTGTTGTTGTAGGAACTTTTCCACCATGCAAAGCCTTGAACCATAATTTTGCGTGTTCTTTTTCATTATTTGATGTTTCAGTGAAAATGTTCTGAATCTTTACATAACCATCTTTCTTAGCTTGTGAAGCATAATATTGATACTTAACACATGCCTGAGATTCCCCTGCAAAAGCAGCCATTAAATTCTTTTCTGTTTTAGATCCTTTTAATTCCATAATAAAGACCTCCTATCTGTCTTTATTTTAAATCAACTCAACATGTTTTTCCATTAAAACGCATAAGAAAAAGACAAATCCTAAGACTTGTCTTTTCTAATCGTTATTTGACCATGATGGTGTGTCGTTACCTCTACGTACTAAAATAGCTTTTTGGAATTCGGTTTGATCCAAGAACTCTAAAATACGCATCGTTTCTTCTTCTGTACATCCTATCAATAATTTGACGATACAATCCTTCTTAAGAATGTCAGCTGTAATCGCAATCGCATCTACATTATTTGTTGCGATAGAACCTTTGAAAACATCAATAGGTTTTTGATCTGAACCAAATGTATCTGAAAGAAAACCGTAATCTACAGGATAGACTAAATTTGTAAATTTATAGTGAGTACTTCCTTTTGGCCGGTCAATCGTACAACTGCTAGACAACAATAGCGTATCAAGCTTTTGCCAAAAGTATGCGTTATTTTCTAATTGCTGCATAATAACCTCCTGTCTTGTAATAGTCTATAAATTATTATAGCATTTACAAAATTATTTACAATACAAGAAAAGTTTTTTCAATATTCTTGGAAGAAAGATTTGATTGTTTCATGGTTTTTAGTACAATTTAGCGCAAGCATCAATAAAATCCTAGCTTTCTGTGCTGAAAACTTATAAGCAGGAATTGTTACTTTCTTTGAATCAAACACATCTGAATCAAAAACAGCACCCTCTAATACGCGACTTGCACGTACGACTGTACATTCTCCAGTATAGTTTTCTAAAACATCTTTTATCTTTGTAGGATAATTACCAGAACCTGTTCCTGCTAGAACTAGACCATCATACATACCTAACATAAATTTTAACAACTCAGGATCCGAATCTGTGTGCACATAAAAAATTTCTACTTTAGGCAAGTCATCAAATTCCATTTTTGAAAAAATCGTTTGGAATGTATGTTTTTTAAATGGTGCATTCAATAAATACACATGATCATCACGCATATATCCTAGAGAGCCAAATTCACCCATTTTAAATGCATCGGTTTTATAGCTGTTTGTTTTCTGTAAATCTCTACCTGAATAGATTGTATCAGAAATCACAGCTAAAACACCGGCTTGCCAAGCTTCCATATGACATGCTAAAGCCACTGCTTGATATAAATTCATAGGTCCATCTGCACTTGTTGCAGTTGCAGGTCGCATCGATCCTGTTAGGACAACAGGTTTATGACATGCCAAAGTAAGATTTAAAAAGAAGGCTGTTTCTTCTAATGTATCTGTACCGTGTGTAATAACAATTCCATCCACATAGCGATCTTTTTCTAATTCATGACAAATTTTTCTTAATTCAATCCATTTATCTAAACCCATATCATTAGAATCTACATTGTATAATTGAATTGTATTTAGATTTGCCAAATCGCGAATTTGTGGAATACTTTTAACAATTTCTTCCACATCAAAAGTGCCCGCCTCATAATTCGCACTTTTGCCTAAACTTCCTCGGCCGGCAATTGTTCCGCCTGTCGCAATGATTGTAATATTCTTCTTATTCATATGTTTCTAAAAACTCCCAGAACTCTTGTGTATCTGCCAAATCAAAATCAACGGTAGAATCAACATCCCATAAACTGATTGAATGATCATCTTCACTATAACCAATACCTGCATGTGTGGCCTTGCCATTTTCAATCACATACAATGTTGGTGTATAAAGGAAATATGGAGCCATATCCAAAAGAATCTTTCCATCTTCTGTCGAGCTTTGTAGCTGCTTAGAATCCTGGCTAATTTTACTAAAGCCATAGTCTGTTGAATCGATCTTATATAAAACAAGGTTTGGATGTTCATCCTTTGTTTGTTTGATATATTCTTGTAAAGATTCACAATAAGGACAATTTTCTCTTTCAATAATTAACACAAAAGAGTCTTTATGATCTAATTTTTTCTGTAATTTTGTTGCCGTAATTTCTTTAATTTCAAAAGGTTCTTTTGAAGAACATCCAACAAGCCCAATGCACAGAATAAAAGCACAAAATATAGTTAATAGTTTTTTCATCGAACAACCTACTTTCTAATACCATCCATAAATTTAGTCAAACTAAAAGCCAATGCCTCTAGTTTTTCACTTCCTGTCTGTAAGGCCATCTGAAAAGACATGGCACGATCAGCACTCGAAAAAATTCCAATCATACCTTGCTCATAAAGTGATTGATAACCTAAGCCTAAAGCCCCACTCAAACAAACACATGGCACATTATAGGATCTTGCCAAGTGGGCAATTCCTAGTGGCAATTTACCATACAATGTCTGCGCATCCGTCTGACCTTCTCCAGTAATGACTAAATCAGCATCTTGAAGATGATTTTTTAAGTCAGAATATTCTATAACTAAATCGATGCCAGAAGTTCTTTTTGCCTTCATAACACCCAACAATACACATCCAATGCCTCCAGCTGCTCCTGAACCTTCAAATTCATTCACATTCACATGGAATGTCTGTTTCAATTTCGCACAATAGTGAGCCATTCCTTTTTCGACTTCTGCCATTTGATTTAAATAAATTCCTTTTTGTTTCCCAAAAATATAAGTAGCCCCATTCTTCCCCAATAAATAATTCTTTACATCACAAGCACAAACGATTTCTACATCTTTTGGTAGTCTTGCATAACGCTTATCAATAAAAGCTATTTGACTAAGAGCATATACGCTTGGTACAAGTAATTCTCTTTTTGAATTATAAAAGCGAACCCCAAATTCATTTAAAATTCCCATACCACCATCATTTGTTGCACTGCCACCTAAGCCAATAATAATTTTTTTACATCCTCTAGAAAGTGCGTCTTTCATCATGATACCCACACCTTTACTTGATGCGATCATTGGATTTCTTTTTTCTTTAGGTGTCATATTCAGTCCGATGCAGCTAGCCACATCCATTATGGCAAGTTGACCATCTTGAGAAATACAGTATGTCGTAAATACATTTTTACCATAGGCATCCACAGTTAATACGTCTATTATCTTTCCTTGAATGATATCGCAAAACACCATAGCCGTTCCTTCTCCGCCATCGGCCATAGGAAAAGTTAAAACTTCATGTTTATTATTTGCCTTTAATATTCCTTTTTTTATACTTTCTTCGACTTCTTTTGAAGACATACAACCTTTAAAAGAGTCACACGCAACAATTATTTTCATGCGTACATTTTACCATATGCCACAAAAAATAAACACTTTTTTAATTTTTCAGTTTCATAAGTTAAAATATCCATAGTTAATGCTTTATTGTTGCTTGAAAAGCAAGATGTCATATGGGATAATATTTGAGTGAAAAATCTATACGTGATTTTATTCACAAAGGAGAATCAATAATCATGGAAAAAAAACATGTCGTTATAGGGGTGTCTGGTGGTATTGCAGCCTACAAAGCTTGCGATCTTGTCAGCAAATTATCCAAAAAAGATTATGAAATCAAAGTTGTCATGACAAAACATGCTCAAGAATTTGTCAAACCAATCAACTTTGAATCTTTGAGTAAACATAAATGTGAAGTTTCTTTGTTTGACGAAACAAATGAAGATCCAATTGCCCACATTACTTTAGCTAAATGGGCTGATATCATGGTGCTAGTTCCGGCTACGGCCAATATCATTGCCAAAGTTGTTCATGGTATTGCGGATGATATTGTTTCAACAACATTCTTGGCTTGTCATACTAAAAAATTAATTTGTCCGGCAATGAATGTTCATATGTATGAGAATGAGGTCACCCAAAGAAACATTAAACTTGCCAAAGAACTTGGCTATAAATTTGTAGAACCCGTTGTTGGTCATTTGGCATGTAATGATACTGGAAAAGGTAAGCTTGCTGATGTGCAAGATATTGTGTCTGCCATTGATCATGAGTTTGAATTGGAACAAACACTAAAAGGAAAAAACGTTTTAGTTTCTGCAGGTCCAACGCAGGAAGCTTTAGATCCTGTTCGTTTTTTAAGCAATCATTCAAGTGGTAAACAAGGGTATGCGATTGCCAAAGCTGCAAAAGGTCTAGGTGCCAATGTAACTTTAGTTGCAGGTCCTACTGCTTTAGAAGATCTTAATGATGTTAATATGATACACGTAACAAGTGCGCAAGATATGTTTGATGCGATCACATCGAGACTCGATGATCAAAACTACATCATCATGGCGGCAGCTGTTGCAGATTACAGACCTGAAATGGTCGCAGATCAAAAAATCAAAAAGTCAGATGAAGAGGTTACTTTTCATTTTGTGAAAAACCCAGATATCTTAGCTTATATTGGACAGCACAAAAAAGAGAATCAAATCATTTGTGGTTTTGCGATGGAAACTCAGAATTTAGAGGAAAATGCACGAAAAAAACTAGAATCCAAAAATTGTGATATGTTGATTGCGAATAACTTATTCACAAGTGGTGCTGGTTTTCAGACAGATACAAATGTTGTGACTTTATTAAGAAAGAATGATACGCAACATTTGCCTAAGTGTTCAAAAGAAGAATTGGGATATAAAATTCTAGAAACAATGAAAGAGATTGAGATGGAGAAATAATATGCTTGTAACAGTAGATATTGGAAATACAAATATTACGATTGGCATTTTTGATAAAGAGGATTTAATTGGTACATATCGATTAACGACAAAAGTAAGAAGAACGAGTGATGAATATGGTTTTATGTTAAAAAACTTTTTGGATCGTTCTAATGTACATGAAAAACAAATTGATTCCGTTATTGTTTCAAGTGTTGTTCCTAAAGTGATGCATTCCTTCACAAATGGAATCAAAAAATTTGTTGGTATCGAACCACTTATTGTTGGTCCTGGTATTAAGAGTGGTATCAGTGTTCAATTAGAAAACCCTAGAAATGTTGGTGCAGACCGTATTGCCGATTGTGCTGGTGCATTCAGTGAATATGGAGGACCTATTCTAGTGGCCGATTTCGGAACAGCTACAACGTATGACTATGTAGATGAAAATGGTTGTTTTAAAGCTGGTGCCATTGGTGTTGGTATTGAAACAGGAGCAAATGCATTATGGGGACAAACGGCACAACTTCCTGAAATTGAGATCAAACGTCCAAAAACTATCTTGGCAAGAAATACACAAACAGAAATGCAGGCTGGTGTATTTTATCAATTCTTGGGCGGAGTTGAATATACAATTGCTCAATTCAAAAAAGAAGTTGGTAAAGACATGAAAGTCATTGCGACTGGTGGTTTAGGAAGAATTGTTTGTAACTACACAAAATCCATTGATGTATATGATCCAAATCTAATTTTCAAAGGATTAAAAGTTATATATGAAAAGAACAAAGACTAATAAGCTCTTTGTTCTTTTTTTAACCATTTTTTATATGTATGTTCAATTAAAAATGCACCTAATGGAGCTGTAATCAAGATGGATAAAACAGCTATGGTCAATACAATTTGCCCACATCCAAGCCCTGCAGCCAAAGGGACTGATCCAATTGCTGCTTGAACAGTAGCCTTAGGACAATATGCGATCATGCAAAATAAGCGTTCTGATTTTGTGAGTGTTGTTTTTAATAAACAAATAAACACACCGAGCATTCTAAATAAAAGTGCTCCAAATATCAACAGAATAGCCATCATGCCTGCTTTTAATGCATAAGAAATATTTACACAAGCTCCAACTAACACAAATAATAAGACTTCAGCACCTACCCATAACTTATTAAATTTAACGGATAGTCGTTTGGATGCAACCGAATGATTTCTTTGAAGGAAAATTCCCATAAACATAATCGCAATTAATCCTGAAAATGAAATTGGTAAAGCATCCTCAAGTGTCACTAGAATAAATGCCACACTTAGTAGAATTAAAATCTTTACAGTATCTCGCATATGATTTTTCTTAAAGAAGATCGCAAACCCTTTTCCTAATAATGCTCCACATATAATACCAGTTAGAATGGATAGTGGAATATTCACAAAGCTTAATATATTCACGCTTTCTCCTTGGGCTAAACCAAGAAATGCTGTGAACATCACAATCACAAATACATCATCTACACTTGCTCCAGCCAAAATCAATTGTGGAATACTTTCTTTCGTTCCATATCCTTCATCCATAAGTTGTAACATTTTTGGAACAATAACTGCAGGACTTACGGCTGCAACAACGCTTCCCATAATAGCAGCATCTAGTAAAGAAATCCCTAATAATTTTGGCGCCAACAAAATCATTCCAACCATCTCAAAACAAGCTGGCACAAAACACATCAATATGGCTGGTCTTCCTACCCTTTTTAAATCACTTAAATCAAGATTCAATCCGGCTCGCATTAATATAATAATTAGAGCAATCTTTCTTAATTCACTGGATATGTTCAACAATGAAGAATCAATCAAACCAAGACAATAAGGTCCTAAAAGAATTCCTGTAAATATCATTCCTAATAATCCAGGTAATCCCATCTTTTTACATAACCAAGATAAAAACATTCCTGCAAGAAAAATATAAGATAAACTGATCAGCATTTTATCTCTCCTTTCAAAACGCAGAAAAGCTGATGGTTTCCGCGTAAAAAAACACAGAAGTCATCAGCTTATAAGAAGCGGTTTTAGTTTACAACTAAGGGAGAACTTCATTCCCAATGAGATTATACTACAATATTTAAGTTCTTATCAATAGCGTTTTAATCGATTCTTCGCTCACTGAGAAAATGGATGCGATAGCTTTAATTTCAAATCCCTTGTCCATCATTTTTCGATACATCTCAAGCTCTTTTTTCTCACTACCTTGTTCAATTCCTTGTTTGATACCCATCTGGATTCCTTTGTTTGTCGATTCTTCAAACATTTCATCTAATGCTCTGCACACTTTTACATCACCCTTTTCACTTTCCTGGTAGATATTCAATAACTCTTTGT
>NZ_JANFYN010000022.1 GCF_024460475.1 Holdemanella sp. MSK.7.32
ACAATAGTTGGGCTTGCCCCTGCGAAGATAGCTAGCTGCCGGGTCCTTTTTTTTTGCCTTTTATATTCAAAAGCCAAGTCTTTATTTACTTTGACTTGGCTTTTTTCTTGCACATTTTTTCACATATCATGAATAAATGTTTATGGTATAATAAAGTGCATAGGAGGTTTACTATGGACCAAAAGTATATAACAATACAAGGTGCTCGTGAAAACAACCTTAAAAATATAAGTTTAAAAATACCTAAAGATAAATTAGTCATTATGACAGGCGTTTCTGGAAGTGGAAAAACCTCTCTAGCCTTCGATACCATTTATGCTGAAGGACAACGTCGATATATGGAATCTCTATCTGCATACGCTAGACAATTTCTTGGCAATAGCGAAAAACCTGATGTTGATCAAATCGATGGATTATCACCAGCCATCGCAATTGATCAAAAAACTACATCTAATAATCCACGTTCAACCGTAGGAACAGTTACCGAAATTTATGATTATCTACGATTATTATATGCACGTATAGGTGTCCCTTATTGTCCTGATCACCATATTCCTATTACTGGAAATACAATTAAGGAAATGATTGATAAGATCATGGAACTACCTGATAAAACCAGATGTACAATTTTAAGTCCAGTGATTCAAGGTAAAAAGGGATCACATAAAGATCTTTTAGAAAATTTAATGAAAGAAGGCTATATTCGAGTTCGTATTGATGGAGAAATTAAGTATCTTGAAGAACTTGAACCTTTAGATAAGAACAAGAAACATTCAATTGATGTTGTTGTTGATCGCATTGTAAAGAGTGATGATCGTTCGCGTTTTCATGATTCATTAGAAACTGCACTCAAATTAAGCGATGGTTTAGCTATTTTACTAACGAATGATTCTGAAACATTATTTTCAAGCAATTATGCATGTAAAGTGTGTGGTTTTTCTGTACCTAAACTAGAACCTAAATTATTTTCATTTAATGCTCCTTTCGGAGCTTGTCCAGAATGTAAAGGACTAGGTATTACACAGAAAGTAGATCTATCTTTGTTGATTCCGGACGATACTAAATCAATTGCCCAAGGTGGTATTCATTATTATAAAAATATTGTAAATACAGAAAACCTAGAATGGCAGAGAATTCATGCGCTTATTAAATATTATGAAATAGACATGGATACACCTATCAAAGATTTACCTAAAAAGAAGCTTAACTATTTATTATATGGTTCAGATGTACCAATCGCATACCAGTTGAATTCTCGTTCGGGAATCGTCTCAACAAAGTTAGAATACATTGAAGGTGTTTGCCCTATGATTGAACGTAGATATATGGAAACTACTTCAACGATGTCTCGAGAATGGTACGGTTCTTTCTTGGCAGATGCTCAATGTCCGAAATGTCATGGAGCACGATTAAATAAACAGGCACTATCTGTACTTGTTGGTGGAAAAAACATTTATGAATGGACGCAAATGAGTATTAGTGAAGCCATCGATTTTATGGATCAGTTAAAATTAACTCCAACACAAGCTAAGATTGCAGAGTTGGTGGTCAAAGAAATTAAAAACCGTCTTTCATTTTTAAATCATGTTGGACTTAGTTATTTAACACTCGATCGTTTAGCATCCACTTTATCAGGTGGAGAAGCGCAACGTATTCGCTTGGCAACACAGATTGGATCCCGCTTAACGGGTGTTATGTATGTTTTGGATGAACCAAGTATTGGTTTGCACCAAAGGGACAATGACCGTTTGATTGGTGCATTAAAAGATATGCGTGATTTAGGCAATACATTAATTGTGGTTGAACATGATGAAGATACAATGCGAGCAAGCGATTATATTGTGGATGTAGGACCGGGTGCCGGTGTGCATGGTGGACAAATCGTTGCGGCAGGAACACCTGAAGAAATCATGCAAAACAAAAACTCAATTACGGGAGCTTACTTAAGTGGACGTAAAAGAATTGAAGTACCGGCAACGCGTCGCAAAGGAAATGGCAAGAAACTAAAGATTGTGAAAGCGAGTCAAAACAACTTGAAAAATGTGAATGTAACTATTAAACTTGGTACATTTACTGTTGTCACTGGTGTTTCAGGAAGTGGGAAATCGTCATTAGTTACAGAAGTATTAACACATGGTTTACAACATGCACTAGGACGATTAAGAATTAAGCCAGGGGCATGTAAAGAAATTCAAGGAATCGAAAATATTGATAAGATTGTTGAAATAGGACAAGATCCAATCGGTAGAACGCCACGTTCAAATCCTGCTACATATACAGGTGTATTCGATGATATTCGTGATTTATTTGCGCAGACAAAAGAAGCTAAAATGTTAGGCTATGATAAAGGACGCTTTTCATTCAATGTGAAAGGTGGACGTTGTGAAGCTTGTCAAGGCGATGGAATTTTACGTATTTCTATGCACTTTTTACCAGATGTTTATGTACCTTGTGATCAATGTGGTGGAAAGCGTTACAACGAAGAAACATTACAAGTCCATTATAAAGGCAAGACGATTGCGGATGTATTGGATATGACGGTTGAAGAAGCCTTGGAATTCTTCAGCAATGTTTCAAAAATCAAACATAAACTACAAACATTAAACGATGTAGGACTTTCTTATATTAAGTTAGGTCAAAGTGCTACGACTTTATCTGGTGGTGAAGCACAACGTGTTAAACTGGCAAGTGAACTTCAAAAGAAGGCAACAGGAAAAACATTATTTGTGCTTGATGAACCAACAACAGGTTTGCATAGTGATGATGTAAAGAAATTGATTGATGTTCTACAACGTCTTGTAGAACATGGTGATACAGTATTAGTTATAGAGCACAATTTGGATGTGATCAAATGTGCAGATCAAATTATAGATATGGGACCTGAAGGTGGACAAGGAGGAGGAACTGTGATTTGCACGGGAACTCCAGAAAAGGTTGCTGCATGTAAAGAGAGTTATACAGGTCAATATTTAAAACCAATGTTAGAAAAAGGAGGAGACCATGGCAAAAGTAATTGTTCGTGATTTAGCTAAAAAATTCATGTGGACTATTGTAACTGGGGATTCAGACTCATTAAATCGTCCGTTGACTTTGGCAGATACAAACCGCCCTGGATTAGAACTAGCCGGATATTTTCCAGACACACAAACAAAACGTCTTGTCGTACTTGGGGATAAAGAAATAGGATATATCGAAGAGCAGATGGATGAAATTTCTCAGCGTCGTTCTTTTGAATTTTTGACAGGAGATAATACACCATGTATTGTGGTTGCGCATGGGCATGAGTGTCCTCCTGTTTTAAAAGAGATAGCACAACGTAAAAATTTCCCTGTATTTAAAACAGAACATCAAACATCGCACGCAATCGTTAGTATCACAAACTATCTAGATGAATGTCTTGCAGAATCTGTAGTCATTCATGGAGAGTTAGTGCGTGTATTTGGGGTTGGTGTATTGATTACCGGTCGAAGCGGTATGGGAAAAAGCGAAATTGCCTTGGAACTTATCAAACGAGGCCACCAATTAGTTGGTGATGATCGTATTGATTGTTACAAAATACACGATGATTTGGTAGGAAGAACGACACCTATGTTAGAAGGGTTCATGGAACTGAGAGGTGTTGGAATTATCAATGTTTCTCGCATGTATGGAGTAGGAGCTGTTGCCCATGAAACACAAATTGAATTTCAAATCGATTTAGAACCATTTAATGATTCTTATGAATATGATCGTGTTGGAATTGAAGAAAAAGAATACAATGAGATTTTAGGAATCAAAATTTTAAAGATGACTATTCCGGTTTCTCAAGGACGTCCAATGTCATCTGTTATTGAAACGGCTGTGACAAACTTCTTATTGTTGAAAGATGGCTTAGATTCAGCTAAAGAATTTGAAGAGCGTGTGCTAGCACAAATCTCTGAGAATAAGAAGGAGGAATTCGATGCATCTGTTTCCGAACACTAGAATTTTTGTTTCTTTTGGATCTTTAGAAATTGCTTGGTATGCCGTTTTAATTTTAACAGGCGCATTGTGTGCCTATTTACTATGTCAAAGAGCAATGAAAAAATGGGGGTATGCACCTGAAGTTCTAGACGATTATGTAGTTCCTATGTTGTTTATTGGAATTTTGGGAGCTCGAGCCTGGTATGTTATTTTTGAATGGAATTATTATTCTTCACACCTAAATGAAATTGTAGCCATTTGGAACGGTGGTTTGGCCATACATGGAGGTTTGATTGCAGGAACTATATTTAGTTTATTCTTCTTTAAGAAACGCAACATTTCATTTCTTAGAATGTTTGATTTGATTATGCCAACCGTGTTATTGGCACAAGCCTTTGGTCGTTGGGGAAACTTTATGAATCAAGAAGCCTATGGTGGCATTGTATCTGAGAGTTTCTTTGCGCATTATCCAGCGTTTATTAAAAATCAAATGTTTATTGATGGAGCCTATCGTATGCCTACTTTCTTATTTGAAAGTGTATGTAATCTATTAGGATTCTTGTTTATCACATTAATTTTCCGTAAGCATTGGTATAAAAGACGCGGTGACTGCGGATTTATGTATATGGTATGGTATGGAATTACACGTTTTGTGATTGAAGGAATGCGAACAGATTCTTTAATGGTATTTGGCCTTCGTACAGCTCAACTTGTATCTTTAGCTTTAATGGTTGTTGGTTGTCTTGGCTTAATGGGTGTATTTCATAAGGTGTTTCACTGGAAAAAGAAACCGATTGTTTTGTTTGACTTGGATGGAACGCTGATTGATTCACAACAATTGGTTTTTGAAACATTTAGAAGAGTTTTTAAAGAATTAAAACCCAATTATGAATTATCAAATGAAGAATTATATTCATTCTTTGGACCAACGTTAGAAGTAACTTTTTCAAAGTATTTCCCAGAAGAGCAGGTACAAAGTATTATTGATCGTTATCAAGTAATCAATAAATCTTTGCATAAAAATCTATTAAAGGAAGTGCCTCATGCCAAAGAAATGTTAGAGGGGTTAAAAGAACAAAATATACAGTGTGCGGTAATATCAAATAAGCGTATTGAAGTTGTGAAAAGAGGACTAAAACAAGCTGGTTTAAATGGCTATTTCAAGGTTGTATTGGGAAAAGAAAATTTGCCCGAACCTAAGCCAAGTGCATCTGGCTTGATTGAAGCATGCAACTTATTACATACTAGTCATGACGATTGTATTTATGTTGGTGATAATGTTGCGGATATTGTAGCCGCAAAAAATATGGCTGCCTATTCTGTAGGGTTTAGTGTAGATGAAAAACAACGCGAAGCTTTAGAAAAAGCACATCCATGTAAGGTCATCGATGATTTAATGCAGTTAGTACCATTATGTAAGGAGGATCGCATATGGAGCGACAATACGATTTGGTAATAGTTGGTGCCGGCCCTGCTGGTTTAAGCGCAGCATTATATGGTTCAAGGGCAGGACTTAAAACTTTGATATTAGAAAATGGAGCGCCTGGTGGAAAATTGATTAAGACAAATAAAATCAGTAATTATCCAGGTATAAAAGATATTGAAGGTACACAGTTGGCAATGGATATGTTTGAACAAGCAACATCCTTTCAAGCTGAATATGCGTATGGTGAAGTCAATAAAATCGATGAAAATAAAAATGTATATTTAAACGATGGGAATGTTGTGAAAGGGGAAGCTGTCATTCTTGCGACAGGGACAAAGGAACGTTTATTGAATATTCCTGGGGAAAATGAAAATCTAGGACATGGTGTTTCTTTCTGTGCAGTTTGTGACGGTGCATTTTTTAGAGATAAAGAGGTTGTAGTGATTGGTGGAGGAAACTCGGCATTAGAAGAATCGATTTATCTTGCCGGGCTTGCGCGCAGTGTTACGATTGTGATTCGTAGAGATGTATTTAGAGCTGAAGAACATATTCAAAAACAAATTGAAGAGAACGCAAAGATTCATGTCATTAAGAAGCATATTCCTGTTCGAATTTTAAGTTCGGAAGGAAAAGTATCCGGTATTGAACTTGAAAATGTGGATACGCATGAAAAACAAGTTATAGAATGTTCAGGTATCTTCCCTTATGTTGGACAAGATCCAAATACGGATTGTGTACAAGATTTAGGTATATTAAATGAGCGTGGCTATGTTCTAGTCGATGATGATCGTCAAACAAAAATTCCAGGAATTTATGCAGCAGGCGATGTCATTGACAAAAATTTAAGACAGGTTATTACGGCATGTAACGATGGTGCCATTGCAGCACAGCATGCATTTCATAAAATAAAAGGAATTTAATAATCCCAGAAACCAGGTGGAAACATCTGGTTTTAATTTACAAAAAAGCGATTGAAACGGCTTACAATATGCTTGAAATCAATCACTGAAAGTGATTTAATTAAGATAAGAAAAGGATTTGAGGTGTTATTTATGTTGCCTGAAGAAGCAATCAAAAAGGTAATGGATGCGTATTACCATATTACTGGATTAAGATGCTATTTCGTGCAAGACGAGACAGAAATTAGCAGTGCAAAGGAAAAGAACTTCTTTTGTAAATGCTTAAAAACAAGTTCATCTGCATTACGCCAATGTGATGAATGTACATTTGAAAATTATACAGGAGCTTTAAAATCGAATGAACCGCAAAAGTATGCATGCCATGCAGGACTAGTGAAATGGAGTGTTCCCGTATCGCTTGCAGATGTAAAAGGTGTAATTGTATCAGAAGGTGTTATTACAAAGCAGCAAGGCTTAGAAGCAGAGGATTGGGTCAATCATTTGGCAGAAACATATAATGTTTCTAGACCTATACTTTTACATAACTACACAAAAGTTGTTGTGATGAATGAAGATCAGGTTGAAGAAAGTATTGAATTGATGCAAGATCTATTAAAGTACTACAAAGCAGTAATCGAGGGTTAATTCCTTCGATTTTTTTGTATAAAAAAAGCCAGCAATTTGCTGACTTAGTTATTGACTCCATGATGGAATATGGGTGTATCATCACTGATCGCTTTAAATACATAACCACGACTTTTATAGTTTTCAATGATGGCGGGCAAAGCTTCAACTGTAGAAGTTTTAGGACTTGAGTCGTGGAACAACAACATAATTTGATCGTAGTTGCAATTTGTTGAGTTATCGACGATTGTTTGAGCAGGTACGCTGTTTGAAGCGGCATCCCCACTTGAGCAGTTCCAGTCAAAATATTCATAACCTCTTTCATGTACCATACTATCAAGTTTTGACATAATACCCTGAGAGTAGTTGGCAGAAACCATATTGCTTGAACCACCAGGGAAACGAATATATTTTGGAGCTTTTCCTGTGATTTGTTTAACCATATCACTTATTTGTTGTAAATCATTAAAATATGCTTCTGTAGACGAATAGACAGTCGCATAATCATGCGTATATGTATGAAGTGCAATTGTATTTCCTTGTTTTTCTGCTTTTCGAATGGAATCATTATATTTTTGATTGTTTCCAGTCACAAAGAATGTAGCTTTCGCATCATATTTTTTTAGTATCTTTAATACTTTATCCGTATTTTCACTTGGACCATCATCAAATGTTAGATAAACGACTTTTGTAGGATCCTCAACAATGACATTAATTTTTTTCTTAGCCTTATTGCCAGAACGATCTGTTGCCGTAACCGTTAATTTATAAGAGCCTTCTTTTTTTGTCTTTACTTTTGAAGAATCGATTTTGATCTTTGGATTTAAATCTAAGTTATCCGTTACGTCAATATAAGATTTAAAGTTCGGTTTTGAATCTGTGTAGACATGAATTGGATCTGTACGAATAACAGGTTTTTCAGTATCTTTTTTTAACGTAAGTGTCGTATCTTTCATTGTGCAATTTCCATATGCATCTTTAGCTACGATCGTCACTGTTTGTTTTTCATCTTTAGTCACTTTATTTTTAAAAGATAAGGTAACCTTTGAATCATCTTCAACACTTTCTACAAAAGAATTGGGCTTCACATCTTCTTTTAAATCGGTGGTGTATGTTTTAACTTTTAGCTTTGGCGCTTTCGTATCTTTTACTGAGACTGTACATGTTTTTTTATAGTCTTTTATTTGATAAGTAACCGTATAATTCCCCACTTTTTTAGTATCGATATCACTTGAAACTTGAACACTAGAATCCGAATGATAGAAGACTTGTTGAATGTTTGTCTTTGGATCATATTCATGATTGATCTCTACTTCTGGATTTGTAGAATATAATAATATAGGATTTTTAAAAGCATAACCCATCAAAAATATCATGCATATAAATAAAAAAGCAATCAAGCCATTTCCGAAAGTATCTTTCCTTTTTTTATTTGTCATAGTTGACCCTCGAAAGATAGGTTACAGTCTTTTTTTGTGCATAAAAAATTAAATTCCCTTAACATAATTAACCCCTTTTAAACTCTATATCTATTATACATGAAATAAGAGGAATTGTTCTAAAGATTATGGTTCTTTTTTCTTGTTGTAGTTGCGCATAAATTCTTATATAATAACCTTAGAAAGGTGGGGGAAGCACTATGAAACTTATCCTAGCAATTTTATCAAATGACGATAGTCCAGTGGCAAGTAATGCACTAAATAAAAATGGTTTTTCTGTTACTAAATTAGCAACGACTGGTGGATTCCTTCGCGCAGGCAATACAACGTTGATCATTGGTTGTGAAGACGAAAAAGTAGAAGCAGCTATAGATATCATCAAGGAATATTCAAGTAAGCGAACGGAAATTGTACCTAGTACAGCTAGTTATGATATTGGCCGTTATGCAAGTTTTCCTGTGGAAGTTACTGTTGGTGGAGCCACAATTTTCGTGCTAGATGTAGCACAATTCTTAAAGGTTTAGAAAACAAGGGGGGTAGAATATAATGTTCTACCTTTTTTCTGTTAAAAAAATTGTGAATAAAGACCCATTAGGGGCTTTTTTCTGTTATGATTGAATGGTAAAGAAAAAGGAGATTAAAACGCAATGAAAATACTAGTTATCGGTAAGGGCGGACGTGAACACGCACTTGCGTATGCATGCAAACGTTCAGCTTTATGTGATGAGTTGATTTGTGCTCCAGGTAATCCTGGAATGGCAAAAATTGGAGAATGTGTCAATGTGAAAGACAATGATGTAGAAGGCCTTGTCGCCTTGGCAAAAGAAAGAAATGTAGATTTAACCATCGTAGGTCCTGAGGCAACTTTAGCTCTAGGTGTTGTAGATGCGTTTAAAAAAGAAGGCCTAAAGATTTTTGGGCCAGATAAGAAGGCGACTCAAGTCGAATCAAGTAAGGATTTTGCCAAGAAAATCATGGCAAAATATAATATCCCAACAGCTGCTTATAAAACATTCTATGATTTAGAATCTGCATGGGCATACGTACAAGAACAAGGGGCTCCTATTGTTATTAAGGAAGATGGCTTAAAAGCTGGAAAAGGTGTTACAGTAGCTTCTACGGTAGAACAGGCTAAGGAAGCATTGGATATTGCCTTTGCGATTGAAAATAATTCGGTTGTGATTGAAGAATGTTTATTTGGATTTGAATTTTCTTTGATCTGTCTAGTACACAATGAAACAGTTGTACCTTTAGAAGTAGCCCAAGATCACAAGTGTGTATTTGATGGAGATAAAGGTCCAAATACAGGTGGTATGGGATCTTATAGTCCAGTTAAGAAGATTACTTCTGAAATTATCGATGAAGCCATGAATGAAATTATGAAACCAATGGCAAGTGCTATGGTTAAAGAGGGTGTTCCATTCACTGGATTCTTATATGGTGGATTGATGTTGACAGAAAAAGGTATTAAAACAATTGAATTCAATGCACGTTTTGGAGATCCAGAAGCCGAAGTTATTTTGCCTCGTTTAGAAAGTGATTTTGTCCAAGCTATTTTAGATTTAATGGATAATAAACCAGTTGAACTAAAATGGACAGATAAAGTCAGTCACGGTGTTGTTTTAGCAAGTACAAACTATCCTGCAAGCTCTACAAAAGGATCTTTGATTACAGGTGTTGATGATGTAGACGGATTGGTTTTCCACATGGGAACAAAAATGACAGATGAAGGATTAGTCACAGATGGAGGACGTGTTTTAATGGTCGTTACTCTAGAAGATGACTTACAGACTGCATTTGATCATACATATAAAGAATTAGAAAAAATTCAATGTAAAGATTTATTTCACAGAAATGATATTGGAAAGAAGGATATGTAAAATGGCTAAAACAGATTTAGAAATTGCACAAGAATGCGTCATGGAACCAATTGAAAAGGTTGCCGCAAAAATTGGAATTCCTGCAGATAGCTTGGAACATTATGGAAAATATAAAGCTAAATTGTCTTTTGATTATTTGAAATCCATTGAAAATAATCCTCATGGAAAATTAGTATTAGTTACAGCCATTAATCCTACTAAGGCTGGAGAAGGAAAGAGTACGACAACAGTTGGTTTGGGAGATGCCTTAAATCGTTTAGGTAAGAAAACGATGATGGCTTTACGTGAACCAAGTTTAGGTCCAGTATTTGGATTAAAAGGTGGAGCTACAGGTGGTGGCTATGCCCAAGTTGTACCCATGGAAGATATCAACCTTCACTTTACTGGAGATATGCATGCGATTACGACAGCTAATAACTTAGTTAGTGCATGCTTGGATAATGTGATTCATCAGGGAAATGAATTGAATATTGATCCTGAAAAAGTCACATTCAAACGTTGTTTAGATATGAATGATCGTACTTTGCGTAATATTACCATTGGTTGTGGTGCAAAAGCCAATGGAGTTGAACGTAAAGACGGATTTAATATTACTGTCGCAAGTGAAATCATGGCAGCTTTATGTTTGGCAGATGATTTAATGGATTTAAAGAAAAGATTTGGAAAAATGCTTGTGGCATATACTTATGATGATAAGCCTGTATATGTGCATGATTTAGGTATTGAAGGTGCATTGGCTATGGTTATGAAAGATGCTGTATTGCCTAACGTTGTTCAAACTCTTGAACATAATCCAGTATTGATTCATGGTGGTCCATTTGCGAATATTGCGCATGGATGTAACTCTGTTATTGCCACAAAAGCATGTCTAGAACTTGCAGATTATACAGTTACAGAAGCTGGATTTGGTGCAGATCTAGGTGCTGAAAAATTCTTGGATATCAAGTGTCGATTGGCTGATCTTAAACCGAATGCGGTTGTGATTGTTGCGACAATTCGTGCCTTAAAACAACATGGTGGAATTGCCTTAGAAGATTTAAAAGAAGAAAATGTAGAGGCTATGCTTGCAGGATGTGAAAACTTAGCAAAACACATTGATACAGTACAACAATTTGGTTTACCATACATTGTTGCGATCAATGAATTTGCGACAGATACACCGGCTGAAGTAGCTGCATTAGAAAAATGGTGTGAAGAAAACAACCACCCAATGTCATTATCTCAAGTATGGGCAAAAGGTGGAGAAGGTGCTATTGATTTAGCCAACAAAGTCGTTGCGTTATGTGATCAAGAAAATAACTATGCTCCTTTATATGATTTAGATAAGACTATTGAAGAAAAAATAGAAACCATTGCCAAAAAAGTATATGGTGCAGATGGTGTTGATTTTACAGAAGAAGCACAAGCACAAATTGCGAAGTTCAATGAATTAGGATGGGATAAATTACCAATTTGTATGGCTAAAACACAAATGTCATTATCAGATGATGGTAAAGTAATGGGTCGTCCTACAGGATTTAGAATTACAGTTCGTGAATTACGCCCAAGTTTAGGTGCTGGCTTCATTGTTGCTCTAACAGGTAAAGTATTAACAATGCCAGGACTTCCAAAACATCCAAGTGCATTAGACATGGATGTGGATGAAGATGGTAAAATCGTAGGATTATTCTAATGTCAAAGGCTGGATGAAAATTCCAGTCTTTTTTTTTGTTCTCATTAAAAAAAAGAGTCCAGACAATCAAATGTTGTCTGGACTTTTGGTGAGTAGAACTTATTGTCTTCGAATGTATAAATCAAGGATTTTATTTGTTGCATCATAGTGTATATTGACTGATATATTATCGTTGTTGACGCCTAAAAAAGATTCTTCTGGAGAATTTGGATCAATGGAATCAAAACCCTTCTCTTTAATTTTCTTTATGTAATCGGAATACTCATTTTCTTCTACTTCATAATAATGAATGGCATATTTATTCTTTTTGTTGAAAACCGTTCGTGAAATATAATCTGTTTTTGGCAATAATGAGTTTAATTCACTGACTGGAGAAGACAGATTTTTCTTTTCTTCTTTAGCATCTTCTTGGATCAAACGGTTGTATTCTTTTTCTTTCGCTTCTTTTACTGTCATAGAATCATAATCTGGATTATTAGCCAAGTCTTTTTCGTTACCATTTTCATCCATGACTGTAGATGCATCTGTGAAGCCACCATTTTTCTTATTATAGAAAACCTCATCTGAATCGTTGAATCCCTCAAATTCTTCAGTTAAATAATTACTCACATCTATAGCTAGTAAAGCATAATATTTAGCTTTTTTTGCCCGAATGGCCCCTGAATCTTGATCGCTATCATAATATTTTCCATTCACTTCTTTTGTTCCATGTATATATTCTCCATTTGGCAAACGAATAATTGTATCTGAATCACTATATGAAGAGAATGAATCATAAGCTACATTATCCTTTAGAATATGCTCCTTAATATTATTTGTGTTTGTGATGGTAGGTGTAGAAGAGCATCCAGTGATTAAAAGTAAACTGGTGATTGCGATAGCTAATTTTTTCATAGTTATGTCCTGCCTTTCTAATTTAAGTATACTATATTGTTTTAAATATTGACTAGATATGTATAAGAGGAAAAAATAATGCATAACATGATCTGATTACAATAGTATGGTAACACGGGAGTTTTTTATTATGAGTTACTGGAGAACGTAAAATAATCTGTGTATTTCTCTCTTTACATCTCTGCAGATATAAACCAATTTAAATAAGATTGTAAGTTTTCTACTTCCATTCCTATAAACCTTCAGATATATCTTTTCAACCAGCTGCACATATTATTGATCATTGCCATATTCTTATTGGAATCAATAGCTACTACGATGCATATCTTTGTTTTCGACAATCCTCTTGGATGCTTTTCGTTATTAGATTCCAGCACTTGATAATCTTCTACGTACTTTTCATCGATCCATACATGATTGTAGATTAGCCGATTGCTAATATAACAAAAAAAAATAAATGAAAGCGCTTGACAAAAAATACGCTATCGATATAATAGGTTATGTAAGGACACATAATGATATATAATCATTCAGGAGGGAAAATATGAGAAACTTACATGAATTACAAATTAAAACAGCTGTTGAAGCAGTAGCTTCCAGAAAGGAAGTTAACGAAGTTTATTTCGTGGCTTGCGGTGGTTCTCAGGCAGTGTTAATGGCAGGTCAGTATTTATTTGATAAGGAGTCTTCTGTTCCATCACATGTATACACTGCAAATGAGTTTGTATATGACACACCTAAAAATCTATGCGAAAAATCAGTGGTTATTTCATGCTCACATTCAGGTAATACTCCAGAAACAGTTGCTGCTACAAAACTTGCAAGATCTAAGGGCGCAATTACAATTTGTTTATCTAATTTAGAAGGTTCTCCATTATGGGAAGCTGCAGAATATCCAGTACATTATGACTGGGGTAAAGATGTCAGCGATTCTGATAAGAATAAAGGTATTCTTTACGGATTGCTATTCAAGCTACTTGGTGTTCTTGCAGCTGATGCAAAATGGGATATTTGCTTTAAAGAGTTGGAAAAGTTAACAGAGTTATCTACAAAAGCAAAAGAACAGTATGATGCTCAGGCTAAACAGTGGGCAAAAGATAATAAACGTAAAAAGACGATTTATACAATTGGTAGTGGTATTAACTATGGTGAAGTATATTCCACAGCAATGTGCTGGTTTATGGAAATGCAGTGGATTAATTCTGGTTGCATTCATTCTGGTGAATTCTTCCATGGACCATTTGAAGTTACAGACTATGATGTTCCATTTATGCTTGTAAAGAGCATTGGCAAGACAAGATTCCTTGATGAACGTGTTGAAAATTTTGCTAAGAAATTTACAGAAGATTTGTTAGTTCTTGATCAGAAAGATCTTGATTTATCAAATGTTGCTGAGGAAGCTAGACAATACATAGCTGCAATTCTTACAGGTGTTGTCATTCGTCACTTTGTGGAAGCCATTGCATTTGAACGTGGACATTCTTTAGACGTTCGTCGTTACATGTGGCAGATGGAATACTAAGAGGAAAAAATATGTCGCTGGAACTTGTCATTTTTGATGTAGATGGTTTATTATTGAATACCGAAAGGGTCTGGCAGAATGTTTGGTGTGATGTAGCTGAATCCTATGGGATTTCAGAATGGACACAGGAATCATTTTTGCATGTAGTTGGGCGGACTGGAATTGCTGTAAGAGAATTTCTTAATACTGTTTTACAAGGAAAATGCTCTACAGAGGAATTTCTTGAAACTGCACGACAAACAGGCCTTAAAAGACTGGAAAGTCAGTTGGAAGTCAAAACGGGTGTCTATGAAATTCTGGACTACATTAAAATGACAGGTATTCGGTGTGCAGTAGCTACTTCTACCAGTAGAGTCTTGACAGAGGAACGTTTAAGAAAATTACATCTGATACAGTATTTTGATTATATATGCTGCGGGGATGAGGTAAAACATACAAAGCCATCTCCGGATGTGTATCTGAATGTGATTGATACTATGAATGTTTGCAAAGATAATGCTCTCGTGTTTGAAGATTCTGCTGTAGGAGTACAGGCTGCGTGGTCTGCAGGAATTCCTGTTGTGATGGTGCCGGATTTAGTTCAGGCTACCGAAATACAGCAACGGCAGACAGTGAAAATTATATCCTCTTTGCATGAGGGTATTCCACTTTTAGATGAAATACAAAAGGATGGTATGAAATATGAAAGATGCATTTGATGTGTTAATGATTACGCATAGTAGTTTATGTAAAGGTTATGAAGGTGCACTGAAATTAATTCTGGATATCGACGATGATGATTTTGGGACATTGAGTTTTGAAAATGCTGAATCTCTGGAAGATTTTTCAGAGAAGATAAAAACTATGATAGATGGAGTCTATAAAGATAGAAATCTGGTAGTTCTGTTGGATCTTCCTGGGGGATCACCTGCAAATGTATCTTTACCATTTATCAATTCATCCAGAAAATTTATTGCGGGTATCAATCTTCCATTTGTTTTAGAACTTATGACTATGAAGAAAAATGGCATTTCCTGGGAAGAGCTGAATATAGAAGAAATTTGTGAAAATGCATCCCGTAGTATGGTGTTTTATAACAAATTATTAGATGGAGGTAATGTATGATTAAATTAGTTAGAGTTGACCATCGTCTTCTGCATGGTCAGGTAATCTTTTCCTGGACAAAACAACTGTCAGCAAATTATATTATTGTGGCAGATGATAAAGTGCCTAATGATCCAATAAGTATGATGGCTCTTAGCATTGCTAAACCAGCAGATTGTGAATTAAGCATCATTCCATTTTCTAAAGTAAAGGAAGTTGTGGAAAAGAATGCAGATAAAAATATCATGATTATTGTTAAAGGACCTAAAGAAGCTGTACAGCTTGTTAAAGAATTGCCGGAAGTTACAGAAATCAATTATGGTGGTGTGGCAAAGAAGAATGGTTCTAAGGCATATGGTAAAGCTATCTTCTTGAATGAAGAGGAACTTGCTTCAACTAAAGAGTTGATTTCCATGGGTAAGAAGATCATTATCCAGATGGTGCCTACTTCACCGATTGAACGTGCAAATTTTGAATAATAATTTTAATAATAATATCATAATTAAGGAGAAATATTATGCTAATTAAGGCTATATTATTAGGCTTGGTCTCATTGGTTGCGGTTGTTGACTCCAGATTGATTGGACGCCAGAATATCGGAAGACCTCTTATTTTGAGTACATTGGCCGGCTTAGTTTTAGGCGATATGAAACAGGGAATTATCCTTGGCGCCTCATTAGAATTGATGTCCATGGGCTTTGTGGCTATTGGTGCTGCTGGTCCTCCAAACATGCAACTGGGAAGTGTCATTGCTACTGCGTTTGCTATCCTTTCGGGTGCTACTACAGAAGAAGCTCTATCACTTGCTATTCCTGTAGCAGTTGCAGGTGAATTCCTGAGTGAACTGATGCGTATGGTGATTGCACAGTTCTCACATTTTGCAGATAAGGCAATTGATGAAGGTAAATTCAAAAAGGCAATTCATGTTCATTTATGGTGGTCCTTTACCTTCAACTGTTTAGTATACTTTGTTCCTGTCTTTTTAGCTGTATATTTAGGAATAGATTTAGTAAGTAACTTTGTGGATGCGATTCCTGAAGTTATTACAAAAGGTCTGACAGTATCCGGTAACTTGTTATCTGCACTTGGATTTGCAATGTTATTAAGTACTATGTTGTCTAAAAAGATGTTCCCTTACTTTATGTTAGGTTTCTTGATTGTTGCTTACTCCGGATTGGATCTGGTTGGCGTAACACTGTTTGCTATCATTTTGGCATACATCTTAGATAAGGTATTCTATGGAAAAGGAGCAAATGTATAATTATGGAACAGAAGAAATTAACAAAAGCAGATTTGCGTAAAGTTTTCTTAAGATCTTTGACAATCATGTGTTCCTGGAACTATGAACGCCAGATGCACATGGGATTCATGTGCGGAATGTCTCCGGTCTTAGATAAATTATATGCAGATGATGAAGAAAGAAAAAAAGATGCGTACAGACGTCATATGGAATTCTTTAACTGTACACCTCAGATGACACCATTTATTATGGGTCTTGTAGCTTCTATGGAAGAGCAGAATGCCAATTCTGAAGAAGGTGATTTCCAGACAGAATCCATTCCTATGATTAAAACAAGTTTGATGGGACCGTTTGCAGGTATTGGGGACAGTTTCTTCCAGGGAACTTTAAGAATCATCACATTTGGTATCGGTTTATCCTTTGCAAAGCAGGGAAGTGTGTTAGGTCCAATCTTGGCTGTAGTATTGTTTGCGATTCCATCATTACTATTTGCGTATAATGCAACTTTCCTTGGATATGAATCTGGTAATAAATACCTTGCAAAACTCTATCAGGGAGGCCTTATGGATCGTGTCATGCATTTCGCTTCTATCGTAGGTCTTTTGGTTGTAGGTGGAATGGTTGCAAGTATGGTAAACATTACTACACCATTACAGTTCCAGAATGGTGGTACATCTCTTGTTCTGCAGGATATGTTAAATACTATCTTCCCTAAGTTATTACCACTTGTATTTACTTTGGGTGTTTACAAGCTTATTCAGAAGAAAGTGAATACTAACGCATTATTAATCGGAACCATTCTGTTTGGATTGGTTATGGGTGGCCTTGGAATTCTCTAGTAACATTTAATCTCTCTTTCAAATATACATAATTTCAGATTGGGAACCCAAAAACAGATGGCAATGCATATTCAGATATGCAAAACCATCTGTTTTTTTATATATTAAGAATTTCAATGCGTCGCATAAGACAAATCCCGGGGAGATTTTCCTCGGGATAATCATTATTATTTCATTCGAGCATGATGAAAACATATGTATATTTTATGTGACCTAATTATGTTTGAATCTAGGTGAATCTATACGATACATATCATGTAAACAGAAGGGGCAAAGAAGATGGTCTTCAGTGTCATCAGGTGTAGTTAGTTGTCTAAGTATAAGGATGTCATGAATAGGCACATTTTCTGTGTAACCACATTTCTCGCATTTCATCAAGACAAACTGCTCTGTAGTATCTGTCATTGTGTCGGTATCCTCCTTTAAATGGATTGTCAGAACTGATCTAGTCCATAAGATGACCACATCTGCATTTAAGCATATCATGATTATAGGTGTCTGACACAAAGTTCTGAATCTTAGTTTCTTTAATTTGTATTGTAGATTGGCTTTTCTTTGAGTAAGTGTTCGTTTGAATTTCTGATGCTGTTCTAATAGTTCATGCACTCTGTTAAGTACATCCTGTTCTTTGTTGTTGTAAAAACAATATGACGGTTATGAACATCAACACACATAGCCTGAGCTTTGGTTGCAAGAATTTTTGATACTTAACACCACAGGAAGTGCAGAATCTTGAATGACACTAATGATTAACAATATTGAAGTTATTGCATTCAGGACAAACGAAATAGTCAGAGCCTAAATAAAAGGTGTTACATAAAAGAGTTTTTTTACATTATCCAGAACAGCTTCACGAACTTTACCGTGCATGTAGAGATCGTATAGCCATTCATAGTGAGTTCATAAAATATCTTTGATTCTAGGCTTATTAAGGTCATAATTTCTATCATCACATGACAGAGCATTATGAGATATGTGTTCGGAATAAAGCTCAGTATCAAACATGACTATATTATAAAACAAGCAGAGACTATTGCCTCTGCTCTAATTGAATAGTGTCCCGTAGGGACTTCTTTATGTTATCTTGATTTGGTTTGTGTGTTCATCATGGTGGAGTTGTCTGTATGAACGACGTAAGTTGCTCTGTCGCATCTGACAATTGTTGATGAATAATGAATTGGCTTATCTTCAAAGTCATAACTGATTTTATTGATGGAAAACAATGGGTCTCCGATGTTACATTTCAAAAGATCCGCATGTTGATTCTGAGCAATGATGCCATCAATTTCTAAAACGGCATGTTTAGGTTGGATATTATAGTCTTTTTCTAATATAGTGTAAAAAGAAAGATCTTTGCTCAGCTTAGTGATGAAGCCAGGGAATTTTTCATCTTCGATATAAATTTTATCGATAGCCATAGGCTCGTTATCTTCCCATACAAGTCTTTCCAGATAGACGACTTTTGTGTTTAAAGGAATGGACAGTTTTTCTGAGATGTCTTCATCCGCATTAAGAAAAGATGCTTGAATAATATCATTTTTAGAAGAATGACCTTTGCTGGAAAGTGTTTCTTTAAATCCGCGAGGTTTATTTAAGTACATCTTTTCTTTTTTATAGGTGATAAAAGTGCCTTTTCCCTGTACCTTTTTTACGTAGCCTTCATCTGAAAGGTTCTGGATGGCTTTACGTATGGTAATTTTACTGACATTGTATTGTTCGCTGAGCTCATTTTCAGTAGGCATCTTTTCTCCGGCGACATATACTTTTGAAACTATTTTGCTTTTTATATCTGCTTCTACTTGCCTATATAGCGGTTTACTGCTATCCAAATTCATAGGTATTTCTCTCCTTATAATCTTTAACTATATGATTATAACACAATTTATAATCAATTTGGTTATAGAAAATTCTGAAATATGCGATAAATACAGTATATTATTATATTTTTAAAAATTTTGATCTGGAGGAACGGTATGATCAAGTGCTCATCTGATTTTGCTTTGTGTATAATGAATGCAAAGTTCTTAAATGGTCACAAGGATATGTAGGTGCAAGAAGGCAAGTATATCAATAGATATGAAGTTCTATTCACATTGGCAAAAGAGTATACAGGCTGTGATACAAAGGGAATTCTATTATCAATCAAGAAAATAATGCATCAAATCACAGATTTCTTCCGTATTGTTGAGATGAAGAAAGATGATCTTTTCGGCTATAAGCATTTACAGCCGATACATACTGGAACGCAAGACAAATTTATGAATATACATAAGATGCAGATGTAGCATGTGCAATCAGTGGAGCCATAAATGAAATCTATATAAGCATTAAGGATATAGTCGAATAAGAGAATATCCTTTTTAAGAGTAGAATGGTTTTCGCTTTCTGTTATATTTACTATACATTCTGATTGTAGTTTAAAATAGAGTAGAATTTGTGGAAAATCTGCCCTTCAATATTATATTTGGGTGTGAAAATGATGTGATATTTACACACATCTATTTTGTATAACATTTCTTTGATACTATTCGCATAGCATGTGTTTTTTTGCTTTGTACTTTGTATTCAACTAGTTAGAGCAAAAAGCGTAAAATAAAAGAAAATTGGCAACTTACTATAAAAAAGTTCCAATTTTATGATAATTTAAAAATCTTGAGTTTTAGATACCTTTTATTTTCTTTTCCTTAAATAAAAGAATTAATTCTTGTTTTTTTGAAGGTATATATAGTATATATTTTTTTTCTTTTTTGTTATTCATCATTAAAAATACTCCATCTTTTACAATCATATAATTTGTGAACTCGCTCAAATCTCTAATAATAGTTTTATTTGGTAAGACACCAATGATTTGTTTGTCGGTGATTTCAATTTCAATAATAGAATTAGGACTAAGAATACCAGATGAAATGGATTCAGGAATCATTATCTTTTTTCTTAAAGAAATAATAGTATGTATAGTTACAATAAAAAGGAAAAAGTCAAAGATACATAAGAAATAGATGTGATTTAATAAATTAAAAACAAAATCTGCAAATATTGCAATAAAAGGTATGGAGTACAATAAGTATTGATATTTTCTAGGAATATTAAGTAATAATAATGGAGCATATTTTTTTACATGGTTCATTTGTTCTTCTATAGTTGAAGTTGTTTTAAAATTCATAAAAATTTTATCCTCCTAGTTACAATGAATTATAGCATACATGATTGGCTCTAGAAGGTTTCACCAAATCGTCTTATGCGATATTCTGTCCTCTTATGCACGATATAAGCATTATCTATTTAACATCATATATAATCAAAATAATACATACATTCAAAAATTGAATCGATCATTTAATTTTGGAAGTCAGTTCTTATTAATATACAATTGTCATATATGTATGTAGTGATCATGAAAATGCTTAGGACATATATAAAGAATTGACTGGGTAATTAAAGAAAACAATTTTTTGAAGCAACTTTCTGCACGTTCATTCATACAGATTAGGGGGAAAGGGTTATGTTGAATGTATTGATTATTGATGATGATTTAAAAGATTCTAAAGATGTTGAAAAGTTATGCATCCATTATTTTAATAAACGTAATATCGATTACAAGATAAGTGTTGAATTAAAATTAAATGAGAATTTGGATACCCTTTCTAATGTAGACATATTATTTTTGGATGTAGAAATCGGAAATGATAATGGAATTGAATTTTCTAAAAAACTTAGAAAAGTTTATCCGGAATTAATGATCATCATTACTTCTAAATACTCACAGTATTTGATTGATGGGTATTCTGTTGATGCTAAACGATATTTTTTAAAACCAATTGATGAAAATATATTTAATGAAGAAATGGAGAATGTACTAGGTGCGACATTTCAAAAATATATGGGGTTCTATGATTCTAAAATTGCACCATATAAAATCCACTATGATAAGATTCTCTATGTTGAATTTTTAAATCGTGCAACTGTACTTCACTTTTTAAATGGAGTACAAATAAAAACAAGTTATCCTTTGAAATATTGGATTGAAAAATTAACAGAATATGGTTTTGCGCAACCTTACAAGTGTTATGTGGTAAATCTTAAATATATTTCTGGTATTAGTAAAGATGAAAGAGATCTTTTCTTATCGAACAATGAGAAAATTCCTTTGTCAAAATTTTATAAAAAGACCTTTATTGACAATTATTATAGATCTTTATTTAAATCATTATGATGTTAATATCAGTCTCTTTAAATTTATTGTTTTTAACACTTTTTATCAGGTCTTTTAGTGAATTCAAAAACAATAAATTTGTCTTGCCAACATACGTAACAGTAGTTTTAATTCAGTGGTATTTAAATCGGAATGGAATGACATTTTATGGCCGATGGATTATTCTACTTTTGAATCTATGTTACATCATGTATATGTACAAAGGTAAAATATCTAAAAAATTGATTTACTTTATTTTTGTCTATTTTATTTTTGCGATTTCAGAATTAGTGTCGATTCTACTTTTAGAAATTTTTAATGTTGTCAGTGCGCCAATAGATGTACATTCATCTACATATTTAATTGTGATTTTAACAACACAGATTATTTCGTATACAATAGGATTTACATTATCAAAGTTCTATCATGATAAGAATACAATCAAGTTTACATACATTGTGTTGATTCCGATTATTTTTCTTTTAGGGATTGCTTTATGCTACAAAGATTATCGTGAAATCTTGCAGAAGAATCAAATATTCTTGAATGTTTTCTTCTTTTTAACAATTCTAATCTTCATTTCATTTTTAATTCAATATGGTTTTATTCACAATTTACAGATTAAAGAAGAACTGAAATTAGAAAAGATGGAGAATGAATTTAATGCTATAAAATTTGATATGTTGGATAGAAACTATAAATCGAATTTTAATTTTATGCATTCGTTGCTGCATGAAATCACGACATTAAAAAATAGGATAGAAAAATCAGAAAATCAGGCAGAATATGCACAAAGTATAGATGCAATAGAAAAAATTGTATTGGAAAATTTTAATCAGATTTATTCGAATAATATCGCAATGTCTGTAGTTTTAAATGAATACAAAAGTAAATTAGAAAATAAACACATAAAACTTTCGATGAATCTTCCAACAGATATTTTTTCAAATATTAAATATGATGAACAAATCAATTTGTATCTATGCTTATTTGATGTGGTCTGTGAAAAAATTAAAGAAAATAGTGTTCTTAGTATACAAGGTTGTTCAACTAAACTACAAGATGTGATCAAAATTGTTTTTGAATCACAAGAACAATGCGATGAGTTTGATAAACTATTCAAAGAATTTTCATATATTCAAACTTATTCATTTAAAGAAAATGGACATTTCAATGGTCTTATTATGGATAAGAAATAAAAAAGTATAGACTTATAATGGTGCTTACATCCTCGTAGGTACTTTTTTTCTTTTCATCTGCATTGAAAAAGAATAAAATAATCAAAAAAGGAGAAGTCTTATGACGGAGTTTTATGAACCAGTAAAAGAGAGATTGATGCGCTACGCAAGAATCAATACAGAATCCAATCCACATAGTACAAGTGTTCCTACTACATCTTGTCAGCATGATTTAGCTAAAGTTATCTATGAAGAGCTTCAAAAAATTGGTGCTACAAATGTATATTATGATAAAGATACATGTGTAGTATATGGATCACTTGAAGCAAATGTAAAAACGGGTAGAGCCATTGGTTTTGTGACACATATGGATACAGCTCCAGATGCGAGTGGTAAAGATGTGAAGCCTTGGGTACTAGAAAATTATGATGGAAATGATATTGTTTTAAATAAAGAAAAAGATATTGTGATGTCACCATCTGTATTTCCCAATCTGAAACAATATATTGGTCAGGATTTGATTTTAACGGATGGTACAACACTACTTGGAGGGGATGACAAGGCAAGTATTGCAGCTGTCATGACGTTGTTGGAATATTTAGTGAAACATCCAGAAATCAAACATAATTTTATTTCTGTCGCCTTTACACCAGATGAAGAAGTAAGTGGATTAGCTAAAGATTTAGATTTAGAACGCTTTAAATCGCCAATCGCATATACACTAGATGGAGATCATTTGGGTTATTATATGGATGAAACATTTAATGCGAGTCTTTCAACGATTGAGATTCATGGTATTTCAGTACATACAGCTACCGCAAAGGGCATTATGAAGAATGCGGTGGATATTGGAAATGAATTCTTAAATAAATTACCCGCATTAGAAAAACCACAATATACTCAAGGAAGAGAAGGCTTCTATCATGTGGTGAGTTTTAATGGAGATTGCGAATATGCCAAGATTGAAATCAATGTTCGTGATCATGACAGTTTACAGTTTGATATTCGAAACAATACATTAAAGATGATTGTGGATATGTTAAATAAAGAGTATGGACAAGGTACTGTAAATATTACACAAAGAATTCAATATCGTAATTTAAAAGAAGTGATTGATCAAGTACCATTTATGATTCCATATTTGAAACAAGCCATTGAAAGTGTAGGATTAACACCTCAAACAGAACCATTTAGAGGAGGAACCGATGGCTCAGCCTTATCTCATAGAGGACTTCCTTGTCCTAACTTATCGGCGGGATATGAGAATGCGCATGGACGTTTTGAATATGTTCCCATTCAGTCGATGGAAAAGAATGTGGAAATCTTATTGAATCTAATTGATATATATGCGAAATGTGACTGTTAAAAAGGTCACATTTTTTGGTTGCGTACTGTTTGAATTTTTAGTATAATACACTCAGTCGCAGAGATGGTGAAATGGCAGACACGCTGTCTTCAGGCGGCAGTGCGAGAGATCGCGTGAGGGTTCAAATCCCTTTCTCTGCACCATATAAATTATGCCGACTTAGCTCAATTGGTAGAGCAACTGACTTGTAATCAGTAGGTTGTGGGTTCAATTCCTATAGTCGGCACCACTTAAACAATATACAGCCTTGATGGCTGTTTTTTATTTTTCTTCTTGTTGTATAATGAATGTAAAGAAATATGCATATCAAGGAGAAATAATATGAAAGAAGTATTTGAAGTGGGTCTTGATATCATTAAAAAGATTCAAGAAACACAATCGGAAAAATTAGAACAAACCGGTCACTTAATGGCCCAAGCGTTTATGGAAGGTCATAAGTTTTTCGTAAGTGGAAGTGGCCATTCTCATACAATGGCTGAAGAGATGTATGCTCGTGCAGGTGGTTTAGCTTTTGTAGTTCCCATTTTGACAAGTGAACTTACGATGACGGAGCATCCGACAAAGAGTTCACATATTGAAAGACTTAGTGGTTATGCCAAAATTTTAGTGGACTTATATGGAGTATCATGTGGTGATGTCGTTTTGATCGCATCTAATTCTGGGCGTAATGCCTATCCAATCGAACTTGCACTTGAAGCTAAAAATCGTGGTGCACATGTAGTGGCCATCACGAGTATGAAACATACAACTGCTCAATCTTCTCGTCATTCTTGTGGAAAGAATTTGTACCAAATTGCAGATATTGTCATTGATAATTGTGGAGAAGTTGGAGATTGCGCTTTATCTATGGATGGCTTGGATGCCAAACTTTGTCCAACATCAAGTATGGCTAATTCTTTCATTGCACAATGTATTAATGTGGCATGTGCCGAATATTTGATCGAACACAATGTAGAAGTACCTGTTTTTTCTTCTTTAAACTGTGATGGTACGGAAGAAAGAAATGATAAATTATTTAAAAAGTATACGCGTATGTATTAGAATAAGAGAGTGAGGTGCCTATGAAGAAAAAAAGTTTATGGATATATATATTTGGAATCACAATCATCATTATCGGATTGATTAAATTGGATACATTGATTTCTATGGTATCTATATTATGGAATGCATGTAGAGTTTTAGTGTTTGGAGCTATGATGGCATTTGTGATCAATCTAGTTATGGCTAAGATTGAAAAGCGCTTAGGTTTTATGAAGAAGGGGAAACGTGCAACAAGTCTGCTTCTTTCTTTGATTTTAATTTTTCTTTTTGTATATTTCTTAATTACACTCGTTGTTCCTTCATTAAGCGAAGCCATTGGAGTGATTGTGGCTGTGTTGCCAAAGTATTTTGAGAATACACAGAAATTTTTGGTGAATTTATTTGAGAACAATCCACAGCTTGCGGAATCTATTAATAATTTAGATATCAACTGGAAAAATTTGATTCAATCCGGTATTAATGTCATTTCAACAGGTGTAACAAACGTGTTGGGTACGACATTTAATGTGGTAACCGTTATTGTGAATAGTGTATTTAATTTTGTGTTGATGTTTATCTTCGCAATCTATGTTTTATTAGAGAAAGAAAGATTTATTCAGTTGTATCACCGTTTAACGAATCTATATCTAAGTGAAACTGTGAAGCGTAGAATGGATAGGTGTTTGAATATTATTAATCAAACGTTTAGTGCTTTTATTGGTGGACAATGTATTGAGGCAACGATTCTTGGAACACTATGTACATTGGGTATGATTATACTACGTATGCCATATCCGGCTATGATTGGAACATTAGTTGGAGTTATTAATATTATTCCGATGATTGGAGCTTATATTGGTGGAGCAATTGGTATGTTTATGGTATTTACCGTAAGTCCAATAATGTCTCTTTGGTTCTTATTATATTTATGTATTCTTCAACAAATCGAAAGTAATGTGATCTATCCACATGTCGTTGGAAATTCAGTGGGACTTCCCGGAATTTACGTCATGATGACCGTTGTGATTTTTGGCTCTTTAGCAGGTATTCCAGGTATGTTTTTAGGGATTCCCACAATGGCAAGTGTGTATAAAATAGGTGTTTTATATCTAAATCGAAAAGAACGCTTAAAAGAAATGAATGGATGATGAAAAGTCGTCCATTTTTTCTTGTATGCATGATATAATGTTGTGGCAAAGGAGATCAGTTATGTTTGATGAAATTCATGAAGAGTGTGGTGTGTTTGGTGCATATCGCGTAGATAATGCAGCAAGTATTACGTATTATGGTTTGCATTCCTTGCAACACAGGGGTCAGGAAGCGAGTGGTATTGCCGTTTCAGATGGCGAAAATATCACTTTACAGAAAGGAAAAGGCTTGACGGTAGATGTTTTCCAAAAAGAAAAATTAGATTCTATGGTCGGAAGATTGGCTGTTGGACATGTTCGTTATAGTACAGCTGGTGGTCAGGAAAATGAAAATATTCAGCCAATTGTATCAAAGGGACATAATGGAAGTTTAGCTATCGTTCATAATGGACAGATTGTTAACGAAAAAGAGCTTCGTATTGAACTTGAAAATGAAGGGGCTATTTTCCAGGGAACAAGTGATAGTGAAATTATTCTTCACTTGATTCAGAAACAAAAAGGTACTTTAAAAGAACGTGTTATGCAGACTGCAAATCGTATTGAAGGTGCATTCTCTTTCTTAGTTATGAATGAGGATACTATTTATGCGGTTCGTGATCGTCATGGTTTAAGACCTTTAAGTTATGCCAAAAGTAAAGATGGCTACGTAATTAGTAGTGAAACATGTGCTTTTGAAGTTATGGGAATTTATGAAAGTGTGGATTTAAAACCAGGAGAAATCGTAGAGTTCCATAAGGGTATTGTGAAACATGAATTTTATTCAACAAATACAGATAACCATATGTGCGCAATGGAGTACATTTATTTCGCAAGACCAGATAGTGTAGTGGAAGGTATCAATGTACATGCGTTCCGTAAGGCTACAGGATCTATTCTTGCTAGAGAAGATAAAGATTTACATGCGGATATCGTTATTGGTGTTCCAGACTCATCTTTATCAGCAGCCATTGGTTATGCAGAAGAGGCGGGTATTCCATTTGAAACTGGATTGATTAAAAACCGTTATGTAGGACGTACATTTATTCAACCTACACAAGCAATGCGTGATCGCAGCGTTCGATTAAAATTGAGCCCTGTATCTAGCGTGGTTAAAGGGAAATCGATTGTTATGATTGATGATTCAATTGTACGTGGAACGACTTCAAGAAGAATTGTACAATTATTGAAGGATGCAGGAGCTACAGAGGTGCATGTTCGTATCGCTAGTCCAGTCATCACGAGTCCATGTTTCTATGGTGTAGATACTTCTACAAAGGATCAATTGATTGGTGCTCAGATGAGTGTAGAAGAAATTCGTGACTACATTCATGCGGATACATTACGTTTTATGACCGAAGAAGAAATGAAGGAAGCTACACATGATGTAGGATTATGCTTGGCATGTTTTAATGGAGAATATTGTACAAAATTGTTCTCATATCAAGAAGAATTGGATAAATAATTATGACTATAAAGTGTTTGGCTTTTGATTTAGATGGAACTTTACTTTTAGATGGTTCAAAAAAAATCGATCCAAGAACGTTTGATTCGATTCAAAAGGCGATGGCACAAGGTATGCACGTTGTGATTGCGTCGGGTCGAGATAAAAACGGATGTAAATTTGTATATGAACCATTGGGATTAGAAAATGGAAATCATTTTTTGGCATTGGTAAACGGACAAGTTGTATATGATTTTGAAAATAAAGAATATGATTTGGATGATGTATTAACGGCAGAAGATGGAGTTAAGATTCAGAAAGTTTGTAAGGAATTTGGTGTCGAAGGAATTTTTCAATGTGGATATGATTTTTATAGTTACATATCTTCATTGAATCGTGTAAAGAAAAAAGTCAAAAATGCTATTTTAGGAGAGCCAGATGATTATGGCTTGAAGGATGGCAAAGAAAATCGTAATTTTATTGATTTGCCTTTTGAAGAAATTCGTTTAACGCAAGATATCAATAAAGTGATTATGGTGCATTCTCCTAGATTCTTTGAAAAGAATTTTGAGGGAATTAAAGCAGCTTTAAGTGATTATGATGTATTGTTGATTGGTCCAGATTGGCTAGAGATTATGCCAAAACATGTCAATAAGGCGAGTGCATTGTGGAAAATCTGTGATAAGCTTGGAATCAGCATGAATGAGGTCATGGCTTTTGGAGATGCACAAAACGATTTGAAGATGCTTCAACAAGTAGGTATTGGTGTAGCTATGGGGAATGCGATGGATGAAGCTAAGTATGCAGCTACTGTAGTTACGGACACCAATATGAATAATGGTATTGGAAAAGTCATTGATGCTTTGTTGGCGGGCAAAGAAATGGACTTACGCAAAGGCTTGTTATAGAATGGAATCAGATAAGGAGGAACCTTGTATGAAAATTGTAAATACAGAAGAATTTAACGCATTAATGAATGAAGATGCAGTTTTAGTCGACTTCTTCGCAACTTGGTGTGGACCATGTAAAATGTTGACACCAGTGCTTGAATCAGTCGCAAATAAATTAGATGGAAAAGTAAAAATCGTAAAGGTGGATGTGGATGAAAGTCCAGATTTAGCTCAAAGATTTGGTATTATGTCTGTTCCAACAATGATTCTATTTAAAAAAGGACAACAAGCTGCAGCATTCTCAGGATATATGCCTGAGGCAATGTTGATGCAAAATATTGAAAGTAAACTATAGGATGATTCGTCATCCTATTTTCTTTAGGGGGAAAATATGTATTATATCGCATATGGAAGTAATTTAAACAAAGAAGAAATGAAGCAACGATGTAAAGATGCGAAGTTTGTATCTTTGGCAAGACTTGAAAACTATACACTTACATATCGTGGAAATCCTGGACGAGCTTATCTTACAGTAGATAAGAAACAAGGAAATTTTGTGCGAGTAGCTGTATGGGATGTGAGTGAAAAGGATAAGAAGAGTTTAGATGAATATGAAGACTATCCATACTTATATGATTGTTTTGAAGAAAAGGTATTATTAGAAAACAATGAAACAATCACTGGTTTTATCTACCAAATGTATGATCGTTTTCCAATATGTAAACCAAGCGATTCGTATATGGAACGTTGTAAACAAGGATATAAGGATATGGGTTGGGATTCTTCAATTTTAGATTTTTAATGAATTTTAAAGCTTGGTGTGGCATAATAGAAAGAAAATAAGGGGACTTTAAAATGAAAAATTGGAGATACTTAATTTTAAGTTTAGTTTTATCCTTGTTCATTCATTACTACGTCACAGCTGTTTTAATGGAAATTTTTGGCATGGGATGGTATCCAATTCAATTTGTCGTATGGTGCATTGAATTGGTCGTTATATATGATGCGTTGATGTTTTTTACAAAAAATTGGAATGTAAAACATCGAGCGATGTTTTTCTTTGTGTATTATTTGTTTTTAATTATTGCCCTATTGATTCGCTATGATCAAGGTATCAGCATTATTCAATTGAATCCATTTGCATGTCTTAGAGAAATCTATTATGGTTCTTGGACAGAGTGGATCGTATTCGCATTTAATATTGGATATTTTATGTTTATGCCATGGGTGAATGGACTGCTTATTTCATCAAATAAAGAAAACTTCATTGTTTCTGTATTCATTGGTTTTCTGTGTGAATTTATGCAGTTGATCTTTCATAGAGGCGTATTTGATTTAGGGGATATTTCTCTATATGTAGTTGGAATCTTGTTGGGAATTTATGTAAAAGAAAAGTACCATGTTCATTTAAAAGAAAAGAGTGAAGTACATGACAATTAAATCTGTAGCGATATTAGGTGCTGGCGCGGTTGGTTCATATTGTATCTACGGTTTATCAAAGTGCGATATACAATTAAGTGTCATCGCAAAAGATGAGCGGTATGAAAGATTAAAAAAGAATGGTTGTTTAATCAACAATATCATGTATCATCCTGAAGTATTAACGCCTGAAGAAGCGCATGGAGTAGATCTTCTTATTGTATGTTTAAAATACAATGCGTTGCCAGATGCTTTAGAAGATATTAAACAAATTGTAGATGAACATACTTTAGTCATGTCTTTAATGAATGGTGTGGATAGTGAACAAATTATTGGAAATCAGATTGGTATGCAGCATATGGTGTATTCATTGATTAAAGTTGCAAGTCATAAAGAAGGTAATGGATATGTATTTGATCCAGAAACAACGATTGGAATTGTGCTTGAAAAAAATGAGGAAATCGATGAATTGTTGAGTCAAAGTGATTTACATTATCGAATGACTTCATATATTCAGGAAGAAATATGGAGTAAGTTTCGCTTAAATGTAACGAAAAATTTACCTCAAGCTATTCTTGGCGCTGGAGTTGGATGTTACTCGGATAGTGATCATGCGAAAGCTATACAGTCTGGATTAAAGGATGAATTAGAGGCTATCGCAAAAGCTAAAGGTATTGATATGTCAAAGGCTGATCCAAGTGCTACACGAGGCAGTGCAGTGCCTAAAACGGCCAGATATTCTACACTGCAGGATTTGGATGCCAAAAGGCATACGGAAATTGATATGTTTTCGGGAGCAATAATGAAGATGGGAAAAGAACTGAATATTCCAACGCCTTATAATGAATTTGTATATCATATCATCAAGGCTATGGAAGAAAAGAATGATGGTTTGTTTGAGTATAAATAAAGAGAAGTGAATAATCACTTCTTTTCATTTAGTATATAGAATGTCTTTTTACCTTTACCATGTTGACTGATTTGACCTTCTTCTTTCATTCTGTTTAATCAGTTTTTTTTAACCATTCTACCCATACTAATCAATAAATGAATTTGTTTTCTTATTTTTGCATACAATCCTTCTTAATGATAATGAACAAGTAAAAGAAGATTGACAGAGAATAGAATATTGCATATTTTAATAATAAAAGATGGGAATGCTTATGTTGATGTTTGAATTGGAGGTGTTGATAATGAAGGATTATGTTGCGTATTTGGATAACAAAAAAAGAATTACTCTTAGAGGAGCGACTTATCAATATTACAATGTTAAAGAATATGGAAATGGTTGTATTATTCTCGAACCTCGGGAATTGTCAGTGTCAAAGAGCATTTCATCTAGAACCTTGGCAGATATGGATCGTGCGGTAAGTAATTTTAAACGTGGAGATGTTTCTTCGGCCATTGATTTGTCGGATTTTTCAAAGGAATAATAAATGAATGAAAAAGAAGTGATGTTACTCACTTCTTCTTAGTCTAGATTGTATAATTTCTTGTATTTTTTGATTAAATAATCTGTGTAATAGTCTGGATTGAATGGTTCACCACTTACTTCTTCTACGATTTCAGCCATAGATTTACTTGCGGCATAATGGTGTACATTTTCTTTTAACCAGTCTGTAATCTTTTCAAAATGATTTGTTAGCAGGGCTTCTTCTACATCAAATTGTTTTTCCATGGTTGCATACAATTGTGCAGCATAAGCACTACCCAATGCGTATGTTGGGAAGTATCCTAAATAGCCCGTAGACCAGTGCATATCTTGTAAGACACCTTCTTTATAGTTTGCAGGACGAACACCTAAATATTCTTCGTATTTATCAGCCCATAGTTCTGGTAACTTATCATAGTCTACATTGCCTTTTGCAATTTCTTTTTCGATTTCATAACGAACCATAATGTGTAATGGGTATGTTAATTCATCCGCTTCTGTACGAATCAAAGCACATTCAGTTTTATTGATCATGCTGACTAACTCGTCAACAGACACATCTTTAAATTCTGGGAATAAATTTACTAATTGATTATAGTTTGCTTGCCAGAATGCATGACTTCTACCAACGTGGTTTTCTAAGAAACGAGATTGCGATTCGTGCGCAGCCGAACCAACAGCTTGTGTTAGCATGGTTCCTTCAAATGCAGGATCCATTTGTAGTCCATAAAGAGCGTGTCCATATTCGTGTACAGTTGAAAGGATAGCACTCAAAAATTGGTCTGGATAATAGTGTGTTGTGATACGAGCGTCGTTGCTTGAGAAGAAATCAGTGAATGGGTGTTCTGTTGTTGAAAGGTATACTTTCCCAAAATCTACTTTCATGAAGTCACAAATAACATCCATAAATTTTTCTTGGCGATCCACTGCATAAGTTTCATGAAGTAAGTCATCATTGATTTGTGGTTTGTTTTGGATTTCATGAATCAATGGAACTAATTTTTCCTTAACATTATTAAAGAATGCATCATATTTTTCTTGTGTCATTCCTTTTTCATAACGATCCAATAATACATCATACGCATTATTTCCATTAAACTTAGGGTCATATTCTAAAAGGTGTAAAGTCTCTTTCATGATGGCTTGTAAATGAGGTTTGAAGTGTTCATAGTTATCTGCTTCTTTAGCTTCATGCCAAGCAAGTTCACTATCGGCTTTGACTTTGACATAGTTAGCATATACATCACTTGGAATGTTTTCAGATTGAGCTAAGGCTTCAAGGCGATAATCGACTTCTTTCTTTTCCAAACTTCCTTCTGGCAATGTTTTTGCGTATTCCTTGATCTTTTGAATGGTTTCTGGATCATTTTCAATGATGAATGCTTGTTTAGATAGTCTAGACAACATTTCATTTGAATAAGGAATTCCTTTTTTTGGTGCAATTGTCATTTGTTCAAAATAGATTGTTGAGAATGCCAATGAGAAGGCATCTAATGTTCTTTCGTATTCTTGATAGAATGGTTCAAATTTTAACATGGTTAAATCCTCCTGCTTGTATTGTAACACAAAGAAAAGAATAGTCATTATATAATGAAAGCGAATTTTCAAAATGGTGATATAATACAGAAAAAAGGAGTAAAGAGTATGGACGCAATTTTTAATCGTACGAGTGTAAGAAAATATAAACAAGAATCATTAAAGAAAGAAGAGATTGATTTAATTTTAAAGGCTGCATTTAGTGCACCTAGTGCTAGAAATAGTCAACCTTGGCAATTTATTGTCGTTCAAAACAAAGGTACATTAAAGGATTTAAGTCAAATGACACCCTATGCATCTTTTCTAAAAGATGCAGCTATGGGAATGGTTGTTTGTGCGGATAAAAATAAGAATGATAGTTTGGATTATTGTCAACAAGATTTGGCAGCGGCTACAGAGAATATGTTGATTGAAGCGAAAAGCTTGGGAATTGGTTCATGCTGGCTGGGTGTGTATCCGAATGAAGAGCGTTATTTGGCTTTAAACCAATATTTTAAATTGCCAAAAGGAATTGTTCCAATGTGGATGATTTCATTTGGATATATAGATCAAGAAGAGGCTGTAAAAGATAAATTTGATAGTTCGAAGGTGCATTATGAAAAGTATTAATATTGTAGAATGTAAGAATGAGGACGATTTAAAAGAAGTAGCTATTCTTGCCGAAAAGATTTGGCATGAATTTTTTCCTGGAATCATTTCAGAAGCACAAATTGATTATATGGTAGAACAGTTTCAGAGTTTTGATGCCATGCAAGACCAAGTCAAACATCAGCAGTATCATTATCATAAGGTATATGAAGGTGATGAGCTAGTTGGATATATTGGTTTGCAGAATCAGCCAGATCGTTTATTCTTGTCTAAACTGTATTTAAAGGATTCAGCTAGAGGAAAGCACTATGCATCTGAAATGTTTGAGTATGTAAAGAAGCAGGCAGAAAAGTATTGTTACCCATCTATTTATTTGACTTGCAACAAATATAATAAACATAGTCTAGCTGTATATGAGAAGTTTGGTTTTCAATGGATTGATTCTGTACAGACAGATATAGGAAATGGCTTTATCATGGATGATTACATCTTGGAATATCGATTAAATCGTATCTGATTTTGAAAAATATGCAAGAATATGATATTGTCAAAGGGTGATTAAAGAGGGATGTTGAATATGGATATGAAGAAGATACAGGAGTTACCAACTCCAGAAGATTTAAAGAAGGAATTTCCTTTGCCTTATAAGGTGCAAAAAATTAAGAAACAAAGAGATCAAGAAATTGAAGATATTTTTACTGGAAAAGATGATCGTTTAATTTTAATTATCGGTCCTTGTAGTGCGGATCGCGAAGATGCGGTTTTAGACTATATGAATCGTTTGGCTGTATTACAAGAAAAAGTTAAAGATAAGATTTTTATGATTCCACGTGTCTACACAAACAAACCACGTACAAAGGGTGTTGGATATAAGGGGATGTTGCATCAGCCAGATCCACATTCCAAAGAGGATATGTTGAAGGGAATCATTGCGATTCGTAAATTACATACAGATGTTGTTACACAAACTGGATTTACTTGTGCAGAAGAGATGTTGTATCCAGAAAATCATGCGTATTTATCGGATTTATTAGGATATGTTGCCATCGGTGCAAGAAGTGTGGAAAATCAACAACATCGTATTGTGGCTAGTGGTGTAGGAATTCCTGCGGGAATGAAGAATCCGACAGGTGGAGATCTTACAGTCATGATGAATTCTATTGTAGCTGCTCAAGCTGATCAAAGATTTGTATATCGTGGCTGGGAAGTGCAGACAGATGGAAATCCACTAGCTCATGCGATATTAAGAGGATATGTGGATAAGTTCAATCATGCGCATGCGAATTATCACTATGAAGATTTGATGGAGTTGATTCATTTATATGAAAAGTCAGATTTAAAGAATCCGGCTTGTATTGTAGATTGTAATCACTCGAATTCAAATAAACAATATCTAGAACAGATTCGTATTGCCAAGGATGTTATGCATTCTAGAAGTAAATCGGAAGATATCAAAAAGCTGGTGAAGGGTTTGATGATTGAGAGTTATTTAGAGGATGGAAATCAACCAACAGATGGTAATGTGTATGGAAAGTCAATCACAGATCCTTGTCTTGGTTGGGATAAGACAGAACAATTGATTTTAGATTTATATGACTTATGTGATTAAGAGAAGCAAATGTTGCTTCTTTTTTATTTTAAAATAGGCAAAAATTAAATAGTCATTTATAATGAAAATGTCAATATGAGGAGGTCATACTATGAATCAACTTCTTCAAGAAAAAAGAGATGCCGAAAATTTTTTGCGATTAATAGCACCTAAATATGCAGCGGTTTATATTTTAGATCGAAGTACAGATACTTTTCGTGATATTTTAGCTCCAGAAGCATTTCGTGCTTTTGCCAAAGACACAAAAGGTTCCTATTCAGATGCGATGCAATTATATCGAGATCATTATGTAGCTTGTGATTATCAAGAAGTGATTGATCGAGTCTTGGACTATGATTATGTATATAATATTTTATCTTCTGGAAATCAAGTGAATGTTACGTATCGTAAAAAGGATGGTACCTTGATTCGTCTGAAAATTGATCGGTATTCAGATAATGATGAGAATACTTCTATATGGGTATATACAAACGAAGATAGTGAAGATGCGCTATATGGAGAGCTTGGTGAGGCTCGTTTTCGCATTCGGTTTGATGATAATGAAAGGCCAGTAGAGTTTATAGGTAGTGAGAGTCTATCTGAGATGCTTTATGGATTTAAAGGTGAGACGCACATTTCGTTTTCTATGCTTTGGAATCATATGCATCCTCAAGATATTGATGTTGTTAAAGAAGAGTTTAAAAACATTCATGATACGAGGGATTCAACCGCAACATATGAGGTAGAGTATCGTCTTCAGAATAAAGACAAACAATATCGTTGGTATCGTGCGATTGGAAAGCCTGTTTTAAATGAAAAAGGAAAAATAGTAAGTGTTTGTGGATTTCTTATTGATATTCACAAACATAAAGAAAAAAACCTTCTTCAACAGCGTTTTATTTCTGGTTTGAGTCATGAATATGTCACGGTATGGGTGATCAATCATGATTTAACGGTAGAGTTGTATCAACAGACGAAAAAAGGTGATCATATTGCACAAGATGCAATTGAAAAGTTTGCCAAAACAAATAATTATCAAAAGAGCATGGAGAAATATGCTTCAGAATATGTTTGTGAAGAAGATCGAGAAGATTTTTTAAGAAATGTGGATTATCGTGTTGTTCGTGAACGGATCAAGACAGAAAAAGTATATCCGGTTGTTTTTCAAAGAAAATTTAATGGAAAAATAGATTATTTCCAGGCTTGTTTTGCCCAAATATCTGAAGAAACAGATGATTTTGTGTTGGGCTTTAAATTGGTGAATGACATTGTTGAGCATGAAAAAGAAAGAAATGACCGGTTAGAAGAAGAAAAACAAATTCTAGAAAGTCTAAGCTCTGACTTTACGGCTATTTATTATTTGGAAGTTAACAGTGGCAAATTTGAACCTGTTCATATTCAGGATGAAACCAATGCGAGTGAATTAATAAGAAGTTGTTCAGGGTATAAAGATTTTTATGAATATGCTTATCAATATGCGATGCGTTATATTCCTAAGGAGGAGCAACCTGAGTTTTTATGGTGGTTTTCTCGTGATAATTTAAATTCTTTGTTGAAAACACAAGTGAGTCTTACACAGAATTATCGTACTTATCCAAATGCACAGAATCATCAATATTTTGAAACGAAAGTTGTTAAGGTGAGTGAAGATGAAGAGTCGTGTCACGTATTATTGGGTTTTCGTTATATTGATGATATTATCAAAAAAGAAAAAGCAACGCAGAAAAGGTTACAGAATGCTTTAGAGGAAATAAAGAGGAGTGATGAAACGATTTCTACAATTGCGAAAAGTTATAGTTCAATTTATAAAGTTGATTTTGAAACAGATACATATGAAAGAATTTCCGGAAGTGACATTATTCCTAAAACGGGGTGTGCATCTGAAAAAATGTTTGATGTATGTGAACAGGATGTTGCACCGGAATATCGAAATATCATTCATCAATTTGCGAATATAGAAACATTAACTTCACAACTTGAAAAAGAAGAGGATGTTTTAGCGGAATATCGAATGGCGGATGGCAACTGGCATAAATTGCGTATTATTGTTTCCAAAAGAAATGCGAACGGAAAAGCGATTCAAGCCATTGCGACAATTCGTATAATTAGTGAAACAAAGCGTAAAGAATTAAATTTATTCTTTGAAGCAGAACAGGCAAAGCGTGAGGCAAAAATAAAAACTCGATTCTTACAGAGTATGTCTCATGATATGCGTACGCCATTAAATGGTATTGCGGGTATGCTTCATATTGCAGATCAAAATCCAAAGGATTTAGAGTTACAAAAAATTACTCGAAATAAGATTCATCAGTCGTTAAATTATTTGATTTCTTTAGTCAATGATGTTTTGGATATGAATGATTTAGAAAGTGATCATTTCACAGAGGAAGAAGTTGATTTTGATATTACTAAATTATTAGGAAACATGAATATTGATGCACAACAATTGGCACAAGAAAAGAATATTCAATATGTTTTGGATTGGTATGAAGGTCAATTGAGTCATTCAAGTTTTAGGGGATTTCCAATATATCTTTCACGAATATTATCGATAGTTGTACAAAATGCCGTTAAATTTACACCAGAAAATGGAGAAATTCATGTATGGATGAATGAGAAATGTTTAGATGATTCGACATCGCTTTTAGAATTTAGATGTAAAGATAATGGTATCGGAATGAGTCAAGATTTTATTCAACATGCTTTTGATTTATTTGCGCAAGAAGATAGTTCTAGTAGATCCACATATCAAGGTACAGGTCTTGGCTTACCTATTGCCAAAAAGCTTGTGGAGTATATGCATGGAAATATTCAATTGGAAAGTGAAAAGGGGATTGGAACTTTGGTTTCGATTCAGATTCCTTTTAAGTTAGGAAGATCAATTGAAAACAAAAATAATAGGAATCAACAAATTTCGTTAGAAGGTTTATGTGTGCTTGTGGCAGAAGATAATGATTTGAATATGGAAATCGTTGAATATATGTTAGAACGTAATGGTATTCAGGTTGTATGTGCAAAAGATGGTCAAGAAGTAATCGATTTATTTGAAAAGAGTGAAGTAAATGAATTTGATTTTATTCTTATGGATATCATGATGCCAAAATTAAATGGTTTAGATGCGACAAGAAAGATTCGTTCATTAAAACGCCAAGACGCAAAGACAGTTCCAATCATTGCGATGAGTGCCAATGCGTTTGTAGAAGATATGCTTAATAGTAAGATAGCGGGAATGAATATGCATCTAGCTAAGCCTTTGGATGAAACAAAGCTAATCAATGCTTTAAAACAATGTAAAAAGGATGAAGATTTGATATAATCTTCATCCTTTTCTTAATATGTTTCCTTTGTAGAAATTTCAGCTGGCTTATTTAAGATATACATGAATTCTTCACCCGTAATTGTTTCTCTTTCATATAAGAATTTGGCAAGTTCATGTAACTTCATTTTGTTGTCTTCTAGAATTTGATAAGCTTCATCATGTGCTTTTTTAATTAATGCGATAGTAGCTTCATCGATCTTAGTAGCTGTTTCATTTGAACAAGCTAAAGATGTATCACCACCCAAATATTGGTTGTTTACTGTTTCTAAAGCTGTCATACCAAATTCATCCGACATTCCTAATCGTGTAATCATGGCTCTGGCTAGTTTCGTGGCTTGTTCAATGTCGTTGCTCGCACCACTTGTGATGGAATTAAAAATCAACTCTTCAGCACAACGACCACCTGTATACACCATGATTTTTTGGAAAGCTTCTTCTTTTGATAATAAGTTTTGTTCGTTTTCTTCTACTTGCATAGTGTATCCCAAAGCCCCTTTTGTACGAGGAATAATTGTGATTTTATGAACGGGAGCCGTATTTTTGCATTTGGCAGCGACTAGAGCATGTCCGATTTCGTGATAAGAAACAATCATTCGTTCTCGATTTGAAATCACTGCACCCTTCTTTTGTTCACCGGCAATAACGATTTCAATGGCTTCTTCTAAGTCTTTTTGAACTACGGTTTTACGATGGTCACGAACCGCTAATAAAGCTCCTTCATTAATGATGTTGGCAAGTTCGGCACCACTGGCACCTGCACTAGCTCTAGCGATTACGTTAAAGTCAATGTTGTTAGAGCATTTGATATCTTTGGCATGTAATTTAAGAATGGCTTCACGACCGGCAAGATCAGGAAGTTCAACAGGAATTCTTCTGTCAAATCGACCAGGACGCGTTAAAGCAGGATCTAATGAGTCAGGACGGTTTGTAGCGGCAAGTAATACAACACCTTTGGATCCATCAAATCCATCCATTTCGGCAAGTAACTGGTTCAATGTTTGTTCACGCTCATCATTACCATTCATGCCTGCGCCATCACGTTTTTTACCAATGGTATCAATTTCATCAATAAATACAATACAAGGTGCTTTTTCACGAGCTTGTTTAAATAGGTCACGTACTTTGGCAGCTCCTCTACCGACAAACATTTCTACGAATTCACTACCTGAAATCGAGAAGAAGGGAACGCCAGCCTCACCAGCTACGGCTTTGGCAAGTAATGTTTTACCAGTTCCTGGAGGACCTACTAACAAGGCTCCTTTTGGCATTTTGGCACCAATCTCTTTATATTTAGCTGGATTGTTTAAGAAGTCCACAATTTCTTGTAGATTTTCCTTTGCTTCTTCTTGTCCAGCAACATCTTTGAATGTTTTTCCCGTTTGTTCACCAACATAGACTTTGGCATTGCTCTTTCCTAGATTGCCTAAACCAAAACCAGAGCCTTGTGAAAATGACATTTGATCATCTCCGCCCATTTTCTTTTGCATACGTTTAAACATCCATGCTCCAAATGCCCAGAAAATGATTAATGGTAAGAAAAAGGAAATTAAACTCGATAGAATAGGATTCATTTGTTCTTGATAGACTTGTCCAAACTTAGCTCCAGATTTATCCAATCGATTGACTAAATCCGAATCATTCATAACACCTGTTTTATAGGTCTTGTCTGTTGCGTCTTTCTTTAAAGTGTAAAAAATATTGTGATTTTCGATTTGAACGGTATCAATCTTCTTTTCTTCAATCTTATTTAAGAAATCGGAGTAATTGGTTGTTTCAAGCTTAGATTGTTGAAACATAGGGAATACGATAAGGTTTAAAGTCATAATGACAATCAATATGATCATGTAATATCTGTATAAAGGCTTCTTTTGTTTGTTCATGAGTGTTCCTCCTTAAGAAATTGATTACATTATACACCTTATTAGCACTTTCACAAGCAGAGTGCTACACATTCCATAATTCCACATAATTTAAAAGAAAAAATTGGATAATAGAAATCAAGTAAAAATCAAAAAAATATCAATGATTTTTC
>NZ_JANFYN010000023.1 GCF_024460475.1 Holdemanella sp. MSK.7.32
AAGATCAAACTCTTTTTTATCTAGCATATTTACTCCCTCCATAACTTCTAATTTAACTTTGCATCAACTTAATTGCCTCATCAACAGATACACATGTAGCAAATCTCTTTGGCCACATCATATCATTGTAATATTTATAGGTTTCTTCTCCAGACATATAGTCGTTATCAAACGTTGAATTTGCCCCTTGTGGAACAATTACTTTATATCCTCTTTCAAAAGCAGATTTCACAGTTGCATCTATACAGAAATTTGTCTGTAACCCAACTATCATTAATGCATTTTCATCTTTAACATAATCTGTAAAATCTTTATTTCCGAAACAACTATTGATATTTTTTGTAAATATCTTTTCACCGTCCCTTGGATGCACCTGTTCTGCAATCTCGAATTCTTCATTGCCGATTGAAAATCCCGTTCCTGGTCCATCATCATGCTGAAAATAGATAACCTCTATTTGATTATCTCTAGCTGCTTGTATAATTCTTGAAGTATTATCAATAAATTCATCAAAATTAAAAAGTCTGCTATCTGTTATTCCTTTTTGTATATCTATCACAAGTAGTTTCATTCGTTTCTCCTTTACACACAAAAATCCCGATTTATCTAGCTAAATAATATCATACACCTTAGTTTTTAAACATTAGCTATATTAACCAATTTAGCTAGAATTACAATTCTCTTATTGTTACCTCTTGTATCACAAGTAACCAAAGTCATTAATCGATCATCTTTATTTACTGAAACACCAGTCTTATACAATCCTCTGTTAATGGAATCTGATATAAATGCATTAAATGAATTTGTTGAATCCCATTCTGTTTGTGTAAATTCTAAAGAATCATTCAAGTCATTTAAATCAACATTCATTACACCAAAAATCTGATATGTTCTAGTTTCATCTTCAGTAATAAATTTAAATATATCATGCTTTTTATAATAGTTCTGATCTATATAACTCATCAAAGGTGTAAAAATAATGTTATCCCATTTACTAGAATGACCATAGATTACAACATTTTTTGAATCTATATTTCCATCTGCCGATACAAATGGTATTCCGGCATTGGCATATTCTTTGTTGATATTTTTACGAACATAATAATCATTATTTGGAGCTTGTACAATCGGCTCATAAATAATTCGATCATCAAATTCTAAAATACCCACAACATCATTATTTGTTTTTTTCAACAAAGATAAAGAAAGCTCCTTTTCAGAAGCTTTCTCAATCTCTTTATTTGATTCTTTTTTAGTCGTTTTTGTTTTTACATAATAATCCGAATAGTCGTAAGATTTCTTTGCAGTAACCTGATTGTAGATAACACCACCAATCAATCCCACTACAACGAGTGCGGCTACTATTTTTATTCTTTTATATTTCATACTATTTATACCCCTGTATTTGGAACAACGATACGAGCATTTTCAAAATAATAAATAATTGTATCGGTTTCCTTATCCGCCTCTACTTTATAAGCTTTAGACTTATCTGCTAACTGATAAGAAGTAGGTGCTTTGATTTCTTTGAACTCATATTCATGTCCATAAATAGCATCCACTAATACTGCTTTTCCATCTTTTACAACATGCTTTGTTACCTTGTCATCTCCAACTTTTCTAGAATAATAAGTACCATCATCAATATCTAAAACAATCTGTTTGTTTTCATCTGTTTTTACCGTCTTGATGACTTTAGTAAAATCTTCATTTTTAGAGATTTCATACTCTTCCCCTTTGTCTTCTCCAGTAATCATTAATTGACCACTAGCTAAAGTAGTAACATAAGAATCAATTGTCTTATCATATACTTCAAAAATTGCTCCATTCAAGAAATGATCATGGTGATCTTTATCCACTTTATTGACATCCAATTCTAAACGGCGTTTTTCATTATAAAGATCCATTGAAACTGTTACAGTAGGTTTAGTTGTATCTGCATCATAATCAAAAGTAAAGTCATGCTTTTCTTCATCCAATTTGAAACCTACATTTGTTTCCAATTCCTTGACATAGTATTCGCCTGTTGGAAGATCCAACTGTTCAATATTCTTGCCATCTTCATCAATCGTTAATGTTCCAACCAATCCATCTGCAGGAATAATTACTTTGTCGTTTAAAGTAATATCATTTTTAGAATATACACCAAAGACAACATCTTTATATGCATCTTTATCTTCATCTTCAAATGTTTTAGTAATCTGCAAATCTAATTTTTGTCTTTCATTGACATAAGCTTGTTTGATTTCAACTACATCAATCATCTGACCTGCATATTCAATATCGAAATCATATGTGTTTTCATCTAACACAAAACCAGTTTGTGTTGCTGTTTCTTTAATAGAATACTTACCTAATTGAAGTAAAGCTGAAGTTGTTACACCATCCCCTGTTGTAAATGTATCAACTACATCTCCTTTGTGGAACCACACAGTTCCTTCTGGAGTTACAATATCTTCACGTGCTGTAATTTCATACGTAACACCTGATAAATATTTTTCTTTGTATTCTGGAGTATACAAAGTTCCATAATCTGTTTTAGATTCTTTTGCTCCTGACAACATTTCACCACTCTTTTCCACATAGACCTGGCCTTTTTGTGTTTTATTGTCAAAATTCATAAAGATTTCTGTACTAGAACCATCTACATTGATTGGAATCTCTGTATCCTTTAATACATAGCCATGAGGTGCTTTGATCTCCACCAATTTATATTCACCATACTTTAATGGAGAAGGCAAATGTACAGATCCATCTTCATCCGTTTTAAATACATCCGTTGTATATTTTTTAGGATACGTTACTTCCTGTGTTACATAATTACCACCTGCATCTTTGATTTTAAATTCAACTCCGGCTGCCGGAATGCGTTTTCCAGTTTCACTGTCCGTTTTGTAGATAGTCAATTCAGCTTTGATTGTATCATTATAGATGTTATAGAAATATGTCTTCTCATTTTGATCAATCTTTACTTCAAAAGGTTTTAAAGTATCATAGCCTTTTGTTTCATGTTCTTTAACGATATAAGTTCCATATGGAAGATAATCACTAATAGCTCGACCATCTTCATCCGTAGTCAATGTTGATACGACTTTACCTGTCGATTTTAAAATAATATCAAATTTAAATCCCTCACCAGGCTTTTGAACATTGCTTTGAAATAATCCATATTTCTCTTTATCAATCGTTTTCGCAATTTCAATACGACCCTTAATAACCTGGTCTTTAACTGTTGTAGAGAATGTACTAGGTGTGTTATCACCTGAATATTTAAGTTCTACTGTATTACAAGAACTGTTAGTTAAATATCCTTCAGGCGAAGTAACCTCACATACATTCAAGGTTGTTCCAACTGGATATTTTTTCGATTTAACTTTTGATCCATTTGTTGTGATTGTTTCAAGTACATTTCCACTTGTATCCTTAATTGCAAATGTAGCTCCATTGAATGTAGCATCTCCTTGAGTCTTAGTACCTGTTTGAGAATCCTGTTTTTCAACTTCAATATCTGCATACATCAAATCGAAATTTAATTTAAAGTTTGGAGAAGGATCTCGCCTTGAGGCTAAATAAATGACTCTTTGATATCCACCTGTTCCATAAATAATATTTACATCTCGTGCTGTAAAATTACGTGAAAAAGTAATACTCTTATCATAATTTTCAGATGTGATAGCTACTGTTAGATTGTTTCCATTTACAGAAGCACGAATTCCATTTGAGTTTGTGATTGAATAGTTTGCTAAAGTACCCTTCGTATCCGTTAATGTCACCGGTGTATTTAATCCCATTTTAATCGTTTGATTATTGAATGAAGGTCTACCTTGTGGCTGAGTACGTAAATTGTTGATGACTGCTACCTCATTTGAAATATCATACACTGTAGTTCCATCTGTATAATAAGGCTGATACCATGTTCCAGTCACTGCCTGCCAAATCATAACCTGAGTTGCGACATAGTATTTTTCTGTTTGATGACCAGAATAGCTGTATCCATAATAATTGATTTCCCAGATATTCTGACGCGTTTGTTCAGACAACTCATCCCATTTTGCAGTATCCTGATGATAATCCAAGCCTTCTGTAAAAAGCTGCATAGGTTCAATACAGAATACTGTCTTATTCCCAACATACAATTGCTGTACATAATCAAATCCATACTGATTGGCAATATGGATCATTGCATAAATACTGCCTGTTCCTGTTGTATCCGTTAATGAGATTCCATCAGACTGAGGCATCAAATCCGGAAATACATCTTCTGCATTTCCAAGTTCTACAATCGTATCTAAATCATTTTCATCTGTAGTCGTTTCTTCAGCATGTACCGGTAAAGTATTCATCAACGAATTGAGAATAACTAATGCTGTTAGAAAGAATTTACTACCTTTCTTCAATATGTTTTTCATATTCTTTTTCCTTTCCATTGTTGCAACAAAAAAAGCGAGAATTTTTCCTCGCTAAAATAATGTATTTCATTTAGATTAAGTTTTTTGATATCAAGTGATAAATATCTTTATGATAATAAGATAATATTTCTTCATTTCCATTGTTTAAATGAAATATTATTCATTCAATACTCTCCTTCTAAAATTAAAAGGCGATTACTCGCCTTTTAAGATGTTTAGCAGTTTTCTCTGCACTGGAACAAATTTTAGGTCTTTGTTCCGACCAATGGCATGGGTTTATAGTCTCCATACCGACTCTTCAGTTATAATATATCCTTTTTACTAATAGGATACAAATTAAATGATTTTTTCTCATAGACATTTTTTATTGAATCAAACTTCCATTGCTCCAAAGGTTCAATCCGTAATAGGCAATACTATGATCATTTCGATATACAGGCTGCACTGAATAATTTGTTATTTCAGCATTTCCAATGTGCATCACATCATTCAAATAGTATTCACCTGCTGATTCTGCTTCAGGCATAGAACCATACGTTGCATAATAGAAGTTACTATCTAAAATCACATCACAGGAAACATTTTGATTAACTCCTCCTGGACATGCATAAATTGGTTGTACTGTTTCTGGTGCAGGTACTGGTTCAGTAACAGTTTCTTCTTTTGAGGTGGTTTGTTGCACTGAATCATTCGTAGTTGAAGAATTGTTATTGCCAGAATCAATTACTTTTGTATCAGATTTCACATTACTCTTTGAAGTATCATTACTTTGAGTATCTTGTTTTTTTGTGCCAGAAGAAACGCTCCCTTTTTTTAAATCATTTTTATTGGTTATATTTTCTTCCTTAACCTGAATTTCATTTGTTTTTGATTCCTCTTTGTCAACATCTTCATGTTTACTAACTTTAAATTTCTTCTTTTCAACACTCGTTGTTTCCTTAGAAGACTTTTCCACAGTGGGAACAGAAATATCTTGATCTGATCTAAATGCTACTCCTGCTCCAATCATCATCACAGTACTAACCACTGAAATAATTAACTTCTTCATTTGATTTACCTCCATTTGTATTTCTTAATAACATCTCTTTATTTAAAAATACTCAATATAAATTTTATTTACCAACATACAAATATTTACTCTTACTAGATAACAAACATTTTTTCTTTTTCGGTAGGTAATAAGATTCTTTCGGTAGGTAGGAGGGGTTTTAGGGGAGGTAAAAGTCACACCTCACCACGCAAAGACAAACTGCCCCTCCAACAGTTTGGAACAATCACAAGTACGAACAAAGCAATTTCTACTTTCAATTATCGCTCTTGTTCTCGTGATCTTTTCTTTGCCCAGTTTTCCAGCAAGTGAATCATCAAATCCTTCTTCTTGCCGGGTGTGTACTCCTTGGGAAAATATTTATCAATTTCCTTCATTTGAAAAGATAGCTTCTCTCTTTGGTTTGGTTTTTCTTCAGAAAGCGTATCTTCAATGAAATCTGCAGTAAGCTCTCCATCATGACTTAATCGCTTGAATTCCTGACATTGAGACAATGATGGAGTCCTTTGATTTTCAATGATCGCATTCACCAAATCAAATTGTTCTGATTCCGTTAAATATGACAATTCAACGGCGGGATTAAATGCTATTTTAATTTCATTCTCATTTCGTCCATCCACCATTTCCTGCAATGGTTCAATAAGATAGGTTAAACGTATAAAACGTTTTATTTGATTTCTGCTTATACCTAGTTGTTCTCCCAAAATATCTGCTGATTCTGGCTTCCGCCCAACTTGGGCGGAGGTTGTTTTATCATATTCAATTGGTATTTCGCTAGTATCAATATCTACTTTCTTACCTTGATGCTTCATGGCTTCTAAGCGCATTTTATAGGCATAACCTCTTTCACTAGGATAAATGTTTTCACGCTGAATATTTGAATCAACCATCAGAATTGTTGCCTGATCATCGTCCAAATCTCGTATGATAGCATTCATTTCGTTTTTTCCTAGCTGTGACATAGCAAATTTACGCCTGTGACCAGATATCATTTCATAAGTTCCATCTGGTTTAGGTCGTACAAGTGCAGGCATCAGCATATCGTTTTCTTTGATTGAATCAATCAACTTCGCCATATCTTCATCCATAGTTACATGAAATGGGTGTCCTTCAAAATCTTTAATTTTGTTTATAGGGATTGTCATTACCTTTTCGGTATTGGCTTCCTGTCTTTCTTCTTCTGTAGAAAATAAGGAGTCATAGCTTGGCAATCCTAAGTCTAATTTTGGCAAGTTTGCCACCTCCTTTTAAAATAAAGTGAGTTGTATATTCTTTTTTAATACATGATGATTCCATTCTTCAATCGCTTGATCTGATGTTGGCTCAGTTTTCGTTCTTTTAGAGCATAACGTACAGATAACATACTGGCCATAATAGCCATTGATTCTTTTACTGTTCCAATCAATTACTACATGGGCAGTTGAATGACAAAATGGACATCGTTTGATTCTAGGCATCCAGCAATCTAAAAGATTCTACAACCACATTTGTGGAATAATTCTTTTTACCATTTTTCTCATATGAGTTTGTTCGGATATTTCCTTCAATGTGATAAGCTGTATCCTTTTCTCCTTTTCTACAGATGGCATTCGCAATTTCTCCAAATGCGATACAGTTAACGTAATCCGAATACGAACTATTATCGTCCCTTGTACAGATTAAACAAAACTTCACAAAAGAATTGCCCTTATCATTTTTAGAAACTTCAATATCTCTTGAGAGTTTTCCATTCAATAAAACATAATTGTTTGTCATTTTCTTTTTCTCCTATCTATTTAATTCTTCTTTGTGCTTTACTTTTTGATTGTTGATTAATTCCTTTGTAAGATTTGCATAAGCTAAAGCTACTTTAGAGTCTTTGGCATACGCATAGATACTCTTACCGGAAATACTTGCTTCACTCGCCTTCGTTGCTTTTGGGATGATTGTTTCAAACACACGAATATTCTTTCCAAAGCTTTCTCGAATTGTTTCAATCGTACTCTTCGTTAGATTAGTATTTAGATCCGCAAGTGTCATCACAATACCGGTGATTTTAAGATTACTGTTAATCTTACGTTGAACTTTTCCAACTGTCTGTAATAATTTAGTCATTCCTTTTGCTGGAAGATACTGCGTCTGTACTGGTATCAGTACTTCATCAGCTGCTGATAAAGCATTAACCGTCAACATACCTAAAGATGGTGGACAATCAATAAAGATGTAGTCATATTGATTTCTCAATGGCTCAATACAATTACTTAAAGTCTGTTCTCTGTTGATTACACTCACTAGACGCATTTCAAAATCTGCTAATTCAATATTTGCCGGAATTAAGTCCACGTGTTCTTCATGGTGTAAAATTAACGATTCATAATTAATATCATTGTCATTGATATAATCATCAAGCATAGATGAAACAGAGTGTTCCAATGAATCATTGTTTTTCCATCCAAGACAGCTTGTAAGATCGCCCTGAGGATCAAAATCCACAATCAATACATTGCATCCATTTCGAGCCAAACCAATGGCCACATTCTCTGTAGTTGTAGTTTTGCCTACACCACCTTTTTGATTTGTGACTGCGATTACTTTACATTTTGGCATAATAAAAACTCCTTTCTCATATACCAGGATTTCCTGGCTATGTAAAAGGAGTTTGCTCATATTGTCTTGTTTTATGCTTCTATACGCTTATGTTTGGCCACTCATCAAGTGTTCTTAAAAGATGCACATTAGCTGAGAGCCTATTTTTATTAGCAGGAAGCAGTCAAAATATTTGAATCAAGCTAATTTCTATTGTCTGAGAAAGCAGTAAAAATCATCCAATTTCTGATAAGAAAAAAGCGACAAAATCAACAGACTCTATCGCTTAGTTACATGGATTACAAAGTATTGAAAACCCTTTGTTTAATAAATAAATGGTGCCCCCGAAAGGAGTCGAACCTTCGACCTGCGGTTTAGGAAACCGACGCTCTATCCACTGAGCTACAGAGGCATATTTTCTATTCAATTTTTACAGTTCTAGCCAATCATTTTTAACTCTTAGGAGGCGTGTGCTCTATCCAGCTGAGCTACTGAGACATTTATAAGTTTTATGCAATTTTCAAGGCTCGAAGGAATCGAACAATCTGCCGCTTAGGAGGCGTGTGCTCTATCCAGCTGAGCTACTGAGACATTTATAAGTTTTATGCAATTTTCAAGGCTCGAAGGAATCGAACAATCTGCCGCTTAGGAGGCGTGTGCTCTATCCAGCTGAGCTACTGAGACATTTATAAGTTTTATGCAATTTTCAAGGCTCGAAGGAATCGAACAATCTGCCGCTTAGGAGGCGAACCCTCTATCCTACTGAGGTACTGAGACGTATTTAATTGTAATAAAGCAATTTTCAAATTCATTTCATAAATCGCTTCCAAAAAGGGATTGCTCCACCTGACCCTTAGGAGGCGAATGCTCTATCCAACTGAGCTACTGGGACATATCATGATTTTAACACAATTCTGTAAAATCAACGATTGTTTTTACATGTTTTTTTTCAAACACCTTTTGATTGTTTGGATTTACTAAACCAATACACTCAATATTTAATGATTGAGCTGTATTGATCGCATACATCGAATCCTCAAATACAATCGCACTTTCTGCAGTTGTATTTAAATCCTTCAATACATACTCATAAATGTCCACTTCTCTTTTTGACATCTTTAATTCATCTGCTGAATATACATTCTCCATATATTCCAACATACCAAGTCGATCTAATACTTTTTCGGATAATACCCTTGTGTTTGATGTTAATACAGCCATCTTTTTCTTTTCTGAAGCACACTTCTTTATATAATCCAAAGCACCCTTCTTTGCCTCAATATGATACGCATATTGATTTAAAATATCTTCATGTACTTCATTGAACATCCAAGCCTCATCTTGTTTAGTATGAAATCTTTCTTTGATGTATGTTAATACTTCCGAAAACTTCATCGTAAAAAAGATACGACGTGCTTCTTCCATACTCATATACAAATCCATCTTTTTAAATAAATGAATGATGGCATCTTCCCATACGTGCATCGATTCAATTAATGTATCATCTAAATCAAAAAGTATTGTTTCCATATTTCACCTAAATGGTGCGCCTGACAGGTCTCGAACCTGCAACCGCCAGAATCGGAATCTGATACTCTATCCAGTTGAGCTACAGGCGCATTACTTGATAATTATAGCCTAAATTAGTTTCATAATCCATTAAAATGTGGTATAAAAGTGAATGTATATTTTAGGAGGAGAATATTTTTCATGGCAAAACGAATTATTCAAGTTGAAGAAAAAGTACCCGCAAATCTGCTGATACCATTAAGTATTCAACACATGTTCGCAATGTTTGGAGCCAGTGTATTAGTACCATTCTTATTCGGTATTAACCCAGCTATCGTACTATTCATGAATGGTATCGGAACATTGTTGTTTATTTTTATCACAAAAGGAAAAGCACCAGCCTATTTAGGAAGTAGCTTCGCCTTCATTGCTCCCGCAAATATCATTATCGCAAAATTTGGATATCCATACGCATGTGGTGGATTTGTTGCGGTTGGTTTTTGCGGATGTTTATTGGCAATGATTATCAAGAAATTTGGAACAAAATGGATTGATATCGTACTACCATCTGCCGCAATGGGACCCGTTGTTGCATTAATTGGTCTAGAATTATCTTCATCTGCTGCAAGTACAGCTGGAATTCTAGGTGATAACATTGACCCTAAAAACGTGATTGTTTTTGCGGTTACACTAGGTATGGCTGTGATTGGAAGTGTATGCTTCAAAAAATTCTTAAGCGTTATCCCAATCTTAATTGCCGTAGTTACAGGATATTTAACTGCTGTTGCTGTAGGTATTGTTGACTTTACTCCAGTCCTTCAGGCAAGCTTTATCTCAATTCCAAACTTCCAAGCACCAAAATTCAGTATGGATGCCATTCTAATGATGCTTCCTGTATTATTAGTTATCGCATCGGAACACATTGGTCACCAAATCGTTACAGGAGAAGTTGTAGGAAGAAACTTAATCGAAGATCCAGGACTACACCGCTCTTTATTTGCAGATAACTTCTCAACAATGATTTCAGGTTTAATTGGATCTGTTCCAACTACAACTTACGGAGAAAACATTGGAGTTATGGCGATTACTGGCGTATACAGCGTACAAGTTATTGCTGGAGCTGCCATCCTATCCATCATCTGTTCATTCATTGGTCCATTATCTGCATTGATTCAAACAATTCCAAATCCAGTTATCGGTGGAATCAGTTTCTTACTATACGGTATGATTGGTACAAGTGGATTAAGAATTCTAGTCGACCAAAAAGTCGATTATGGAAAAAGCGTAAACATGATTTTAACATCCGTTGTGTTCGTTGTTGGACTTAGCGGAGTAACAATTCACTTAGGAAATATTTCCTTATCAGGAATGGTACTTGCTTGTATCACCGGAATGATCATGTCCTTACTATTCTATATCTTTGAAAAATTCCATTTGTTAAACGAAGAGGAATAAAATAAAAATTGTCATCATTCACGATGACAATTTTTTTAATGCTTCGCATCATAATAAATTGATGCTTTTACTTTTTCTGTATGTTCTTTACCACAAAGCTTTTCTAGAATCGCAAACGCAAACTCAATACTTGCTGCCGCACTTACACCCGTAATGATGTTTCCGTCTGTAACGGCATAAGCATATTGATATTCACCACCAAAATCTTCATCCATATCTTTAAAACAAGTATATTTCTTACCTTTTAAGATACCCTCATGACCTAAGATTGTTGGAGAAGCACAAATAGCTGCCAATACTTTATTTTCGGCAAACTCATGAGCTAATTTTAATACTTCTTCATTCTTTTCTAGCTTTTGATAATGTGGACCACCAGGTAAAACTAAACAATCCACATCGCTAAAGTCATATGTGTTCATTGGAAACACACTCGAATAGGTTACGCCAAAACGACCTGTAACCTGTTCCTCATTGTTGACACCAATCATATCCACATCAAGTCCACCACGTCTAAGTAAGGCAATTGGACCCATAGTTTCTAATTCTTCAAATCCATTTTCTAACAAAACTGCAACTTTCACGTTCATCACCTCTTAAAATAAGTATACAACAGAGTATAATAATTGTGAAAGGTTGTGATTATATGAAAGAAACAAAAACAGAAGCCGTCTCATCGGCAATCCTATGCATTTTATCTGGCTTAGTCTTATGCATATTTAACGTCTCCATATTAACAACAATTACGCGAGTTATTGGATGTATCTTTTTAGTCATTGCGATTCTATTTCTATATACATATTTCAAGAAAAGAAATAGTACAACACTAACAACTCTTGTATTAGGCATATTCCTATTGTCTGTAGGCCTATATATGAGTTTTGAACCAAGAAAATTCATTAGTATTTTACCTATGCTTGTAGGAATTCTATTGATTATTAATTCCCTATCTCATTTTCAAAAAGTATTACTCTTAAAAGATAATGGTTTTGAACAATGGAAAGTCAATCTTGCCGGAGCTATCTTTATCTTAGTTGTCGGAATTGTATTACTTATGAAACCCATTCAATCCTTAGACTTTATTTTCTCTTTAACTGGATCCTTCCTTGTACTAAATGGAATTCTTATCTTTTTGGATCAATATTTCATCCAAAAAACGAATTTATAAATCGAAGCACACCCTGCTCATTATTTGTATAGTCGCTAATATATTTAGCGGCTTTTTTTGCCTGTGCACTCCCATTTTTCATCGCAACTCCATATCCACAAGATGCCAGTAGATCCACATCATTTCCATTGTCTCCAAAAGCCATTACACAATCTATGGAGGTATTTTTCTTCCTACAAATGAATTGAATAGCTTCAAGCTTCCCAACATCCTTCTTGCATAATTCAGTCCCAAGTCTTCCAACATCATAAAACCGATATTCTGGATGTTGTTTTAAGATTGATTTTTTTAATTTCAAGATTGGAAGTCCCGCAAAACACACCTTGTCATATAAAGGTACCTCTAAAGATATACTCTTTTCAAATTCAGTCTCTCTTAATGCTCTTATATAATGCACATTAAAAGGAATTACTGAAGCAAGCTTTTTTAATCCATTCATAAATGATATATCAAACATCGAATAACGACCATTTTGCCAAACATAACTAATCATATGATGTTTCTTTGCTTCTTCTATCAATTCTTTTACTTCATCTTTTGAGAGTCGCGTAAAACACTTTATTTCCCCATCTAAAAAATCATGTATTTCTAAACCGTTCGAACTTGCCACAAAACCATTGTATTCTCTTAGTTTTAGTTTTTCGATAACTTCATCCAACTCTTCATAAAACCTTCCAGTCACAATCCCAACTACAATACCTTTTTGTTCAAGTTCAATTATTTTATGAACTGTATCTTTATCAATATGTTTATGTGAATCATATAGTGTTCCGTCTAAATCAAAAACGACAATTTTAACCATTTTTTACCTCTTTGCTAGAAAACCTACTAAATATATATTATTATAATAGAAAGAAAAGGGGAATGTGAAATGAAAATATCAACTAAAGGACGCTATGCCCTTCGCTTACTTATAGATTTAGCTCAACATAATGATTCAGGCTTTATAACACTAAAGGATATTGCCGCAAGACAAAATATCTCAAAAAAATATTTAGAACAAATCGTTCCAATTCTTACAAAAAGTGGAATGGTTCAATCCAACCGTGGTTTTCAAGGGGGATATAAGCTTGCAAAAAATCCAGACCAAATCCTTGTATATGACGTATTAGTCGCAACCGAAGGTAATTTGTCTTGTGTTGCCTGCTTAGACTCAGAAGTAAATGTATGTCCAAGAAAAGAAGATTGTACTACACTTTATATTTATGAAGGATTAAATCAAGTGATTGAAACCTATTTAAAAGGAATCTCACTACAAGACATTTTAAATCGTGAACAAAGCTTTGATTATATAATCTAAGCTTTTCTTTTACTTTTTTTAAAGATAATATTACAATAATGGATAGGAAATGAGGTAAATTTATTATGAAAACTGAAACAAAATGTTTACATGCCGGATACGAGCCAAAAAATGGTGAGCCAAGAGAAGTTCCAATTTATCAAAGTACAACTTTTAAATATGATTCAAGTCTTCAAATGGGAAGATTATTCGATTTAGAAGACAGTGGATATTTCTATTCACGCCTTCAAAACCCAACAAACGATATTGTCGCAAGTAAGATTGCTGCATTAGAAGGTGGTATTGCTGCTATGCTAACGTCAAGTGGACAAGCTGCCAACTTCTTTGCGGTATTCAACATTTGTGAAGCTGGAGATCACTTAATTGCTTCTAGTGCCATCTATGGTGGAACTTACAACCTATTTGGCGTAACAATGAAGAAAATGGGTATTGACTGTACATTTGTTGACCCAGAAATCAGTGAAGAAGATCTTCAAAAAGAATTCAAGCCAAACACAAAATGTGTCTTTGGAGAAACCATCACAAATCCAACTGTACGTATTTTCGATATTGAAAAATTCGCAAAAGTTGCTCATGCGAACGGAGTTCCATTAATCATTGACAACACATTTGCTACACCAATTATGTGTCAACCAATCCAATGGGGAGCTGATATTGTTACTCACTCTACCACAAAATATATGGATGGACATGCATCTTGTGTAGGTGGAGCCATTGTAGATAGTGGTAACTTCAACTGGCTAGAACATGCAGAAAAATATCCAGGACTAACTACACCCGATGAATCTTATCATGGTATTGTCTATGCTGAAAAATTTGGTAAATTAGCTTATATCACAAAAGCTACAAGCCAATTGATGCGTGATTTAGGATCAATCCAAGCACCTCAAAATGCATATTACTTAAATCTAGGATTAGAATCATTAGCTGTACGTATGAAGGCACATTGCGCAAATGCACTAGCTGTGGCCAAATACTTAGAAGCCAATGAAGATGTTGCATGGGTTAAATACGCAGATCTTGAAAGTGATCCTCATCATGAATTAGCTAAAAAATATTGTCCAAATGGAACTTGTGGTGTATTGTCATTTGGATTAAAAGCCGATCGCGATCAAACTGAAAAGTTCATGGACAGCTTAAAACTTGCTTCTATTGTAACCCATGTTGCAGACGCCAAAACTTGTCTATTACACCCAGCAAGTCATACGCACCGTCAAATGAGTGAAGAACAATTAAAAGAAGCCGGTGTTGCTCCAGACTTAATTCGTTTCTCTGTAGGTCTTGAAGATGCACAAGACATCATCGACGATTTACAACAAGCTCTAGACGCCATGAAAGCATAGTCTTTTACAGAATGGAAAATTTCCATTCTGTTTTTTTTCGCGTATAATAAAGTGTATACAAAAAAAGGAGTTGTTTATTTATGCCAATCAACATACCCGATGCATTGCCCGCAAAAGACATATTAGAAAGTGAAAAAATCTTTGCGATTGAAGATAAAAGTGCACATAGACAAAGAATTCGACCATTAAAAATCGTGATTTTAAATCTAATGCCTAAAAAAATAGAAACAGAAACTCAGATTTTACGATTAATTTCAAAGAGTGCATTACAGGTCGACATAGATTTTATGATGGTAAAAAACCATGTTTCTAAAAATACAAGCCAAGATCATTTAGTCAAATTCTATACATACTTTGAAAAGTTAAAAGATAATTATTATGATGGAATGATCATTACAGGAGCTCCTGTAGAACATCTAGAATATGAAGACGTCGATTATTGGAATGAACTTGAAGAAATCATGGAATGGTCTAAAACGCATGTCTATTCCACATTACATATTTGTTGGGGAGCACAAGCCGGACTTTATTATCATTATGGAGTTCAAAAGCATATCTTGCCAGAAAAAGTATTCGGCATCTTCCCAGAACAATTAGTCGATGAATACGACTTTTTAACCAATGGCTTTGATGAAATCCACTATACGCCGCATTCAAGACATACGGCAATTGATGAAGAAGCCGTCAAAAAAGTGAAATGCTTATCTATTCTATCTAAAAATGATGAAATTGGTTCAAACATCATTGTCACAAAGGACTATCGTCAAATATTTATTTTAGGTCATTTAGAATATGGAAAAGAAACATTAAAAGATGAGTATTTTAGAGATTTAAAAGCCAATAAACCCATCCATATTCCATTTAACTATTTTCCCGATGATGATCCAGAAAAAGAACCAATCTTAAAATGGAGAAGCCATGCCAATCTTCTATATCGAAACTGGCTAAACTATGTATATCAATTGACGCCATTTGAAATCGAAGAAATTGGAAAAATAAAAGAACCCATTGGTACGGGTTCTAGAGAAAATCATGGCTATGCCAAGACTTTTACGAAGTAATTTTTTACTTCGTATTTTTTATTATTCCGCAAACATTGGAGTAGATAAATAACGCTCACCTGTATCTGGTAATAATACGACGATTGTTTTCCCTTTGTTTTCGGGACGTTTTGCGATTTGAATAGCGGCATATGTAGCAGCACCACTTGAAATACCTACTAACATACCTTCATTATGTGCAATCAAACGACCTGTTTCATAAGCTTGTTCATTTGTGACTGTAAATACTTCATCGTATACACTTGTATCCAAAGTGTTTGGAACAAAGCCAGCACCAATACCTTGAATACCATGAGGACCTGCATAACCTTGTGAAAGTACTGGACTTGTTGCAGGTTCAACCGCAATCACTTTCACATTTGGATTTTGATCCTTCAAATATTTACCTGTACCACTTACAGTACCACCTGTTCCAACACCGGCAACAAAAATATCAACTTTCCCTTCTGTATCTTTCCAAATTTCTGGACCTGTTGATTCATAATGAGCCTGAGGGTTTGATGGATTTTCAAATTGACTTGGAATAAAGCTATTTGGTATAGTGGCTGCCAATTCCTTTGCTTTTGCGATAGCCCCCTTCATACCAGTCTTTCCATCTGTTAAAACAACTTTAGCGCCATACGCCTTCAATAGGTTACGACGCTCTACACTCATTGTTTCAGGCATTGTCATAATAGCCTTATATCCCTTAGCCGCTGCAACAGACGCAATACCAATACCTGTATTTCCACTTGTTGGCTCAATCAATGTAGCTCCCGGTTTAATTTTCCCTGCTTTTTCAGCATCCTCAATCATTTTCTTTGCGATACGATCCTTTACACTTCCTGCTGGATTAAAAAATTCTACTTTCGCAACAACTCTAGAATCTAAACTTTCTTTTTCTTCAATATGTGTTAATTCTACTAATGGTGTATTTCCAATTAAATCTGAAATTGCTTTATATACTGTCATTTTCTTTTCCTCCTATTAAACAAATTCAATATTATTCATTTAAAGAGCTACAACATCGTTTCATAATCAGTACCTCCACTCACTATTCCTAGTAACTTTATAGGCATTATAGGAGTTTGACTTCCCATTGTCAACAAACAAATGATAGAAATTCATCTATCACTAATCCAATAATTCTAGCCCATACTCCATCAAACACTCATTGGTTTCATATACACTCTTATGATTTTCAATACAATAGATCAATAGTGCATCTCTTTTTACCTTTGGATACAACATGCCATTATTGGATAAAGACAATAAGTTATTTGTCATACGCAAATCCAATCCTAAAGCTAAGCTTAACTGAATCACCTTATCTTTATTAGGAACCTTTGAACCATCAAAGATTTGATACCCATAATTTCTCTGTATAGTTGTCATTGATAAAACTTGCGCCTTAGTTACATGTTTAATTTCTAATATGTGATTTAAATACTTTGAAAAAGTTAAATTGCCTAGACTTTCCATCAAAGTACTTAATCCATCACTCTTTGTTTCTTGAATTGTTTTTAATAATTGATTTGTCTCTGCCATAATACTTATAATATACACAAGAAAGAGCAATTTATGAAGACTTTACAAATAATTAAACAAGATCAAGATAAAACTATTTCATTAGTAGAACATGAAACATCACACACTAAATATATCCAGAAAGAATTGAATTATTATGATAAAACACTTTATCAAACACTTCAAAAGATAAAGAATCCATATTTACCTAAAATTTTTGTAATACAAGAAAGTGACAATCATTTAATACTAATTGAAGAATATATAGAAGGTAAAACATTGGATCAACAATCCTTTTCAAAAGAACAAGTTAAAGACATCATGCATCAATTATGTGAATGTTTAGATGCATTACATAAGTTAAATCCACCTATTATCCATCGTGATATCAAACCAGAAAATATTATTTATCATGATAATAAGGTTACACTCCTTGATTTTGGCATTGCTCGTTTTCTAGATTCCAAAAAAACTAAAGATACTCTTATCTTAGGCAGTGTTGGCTATGCAGCACCTGAACAATTTGGCTTTCAACAATCCAATCCGCAAACAGATATATATGCCTTGGGTAAATTAATGAACTACCTATTAAATGGTTCACTAGAACATCAAAACAATGTTCCCTTTGATTTAAAACAAGTCATTTTAAAGGCAACACAATTAGATTATAAGAATCGCTATAATTCGGTTAAAGAAATGGATCTAGCCATTCAACAAAAACAAGTAATTATTCCACCTTTCAATAATGCTACTTTAAAATCCAAGATGATTAGCCTTGCATGGATTGCGTTTATACTTATGGTTGTAGTAGATATGCAACCTGGTGAAACAATCCATAACAGCTTTATTAATAAACTGAGTTGTTTTGTGTTTATATATTTTGGTTTATTCCTTTACTACAACAAGAATTTATTCCATAAATACATGTCTAAAGTCCCTTGGCCAATCCTTTATTCTGTCATTTTCTTTCTATTTTTATGTCTAGACGTATGGTTTTTCATGTGGATTGATTCCCTAATTTAAATGTATGCTCATGGCATACCAAACATCTTTATATATTTCTTATACTAAAGAAAAAGAAATAAGGAGTATATATGAAAAAGGGTTTAAAAGTATTTTTAGGAGCCGCTATTGTCTTATCGGCTGTCGCATGTTCAACAACGAGTGATGAAGAGACAAAGACTAAAGAAACAAAAGAAAAAATAGTAGAAACAAAGGAAGATACAAGTGTTCCAAAAGAGTATCGTAATGCACTGCATAAAGCTGAAAATTACAGTAAAATGATGCACATGTCCAAACAAAGAATCTATGATCAATTGACTTCAGAATATGGAGAAAAGTTTGATGCAGAAGCTGCCCAATATGCGATTGATAATCTAAATGCGGATTATAATGAAAATGCATTAAAATGCGGAGAAAACTACAAAAAGACGATGCATATGTCAAAAGCTCGAATCTATGATCAATTAACTTCGGAAAACGGAGAAAAATTCACAGCTGAGCAAGCACAATATGCGATTGATAATATTAAAGGAGACTATTTAGAAGCAGCTTTAAAGTCCGCAAAGAACTATCAAGAAACTATGAACATGTCAAAAGATGCCATCTATGATCAATTAACTTCGGAATATGGAGAAAAATTCACAGCTGAAGAAGCACAATATGCGATTGATAATTTAGATGACTAATCTTATACTAAAGGCATGAAACTTGCTATATTATTTCCTGGAATTGGATATCACACAGATAAACCATTACTATACTATTCAAAGAAGATATTAAAAAATATGGATTATGAAATAAAAGAAATTCATTTTAAAAACCTAGACTTTGATTTAAACAAATCTAAAGATGAGGCATATAAACAAGCCAAAGACCAAATTCATAAATTCGATTTAAAAGCTTATGATTCCATTCTTTTTATCTCAAAAAGTATAGGTACTTATTGTGCAGCTAAACTTGCCCATGAATATAAGTTAACTGCCAATATCTATTTCACACCATTAGATTTTACTTTGGAATATCTTCAACAAAAAGATTTAGTGTATTCTGGAACCAAAGATCAGTGGGCTAACTTCGATAAGATTGAACACTATTGTATTTATCATCTTATCGAATTTCATAGTATTGTTGATGGGAATCATTCTTTAGAAACAGGAAATATTCAAACAGACATTGAGAATTTGAAACAAATCATGTATCGTGTAGAAACATTTATCCACAGCTTATAAGGCTGTGGATATTTTTAATTGATCTTTTAGACGCTCAAAATAATTCATTTGAAATTGAATACGATCTAGCCATAATGCTTGTGCTGTTTGGGTTGTACACTTATAAGAAGCATATTCATTCAATGTTTGTAACATAGACTCCACATATTGAATCTGTACATCTATTGGTTGTTTACTAAACTGCACAGCTTCTAACGTTTCATATAAACGATAAGCTCCCACACGATCAATATTATCAGCTTCCTGTACGCTTAAAGTAAACGCATTATATTCCCCATTAAAATCAGCTTTTAAATCTACATGAATCGCAATAGAAAAACATATATCATGAATACGCTCTTTAGGATAGTCAATCGATTCCAAAAATTCACGAACCATTTTACTTGATACCCTGCCATGATTTTGCCACTCATCCTGTGTTTTAAAAGGTGTACAATAGCTTACATCATGCAACAGACACGCAATCATTAAATCTTCTACATTCAACCCTTCTTTTTCAGCAATTTTCTTTCCAATATTTGCGACACGATACGAATGAGCCAAACGATATGTATCCTTTATTTTCAATTTCAAATAGTCTTGAGCCTTAACTAAGTACTCCATATACTCATTATACTATTTCTTTCAGAAAATTTCTGAAAAAAACTTATGTTCATGGTATGATATACGAAAGGAGTTTTTTATTATGAAGTTAAATGTCAATTTAGAAAATCATTCATATCCAATATATATTGAAAGAAGCGCAATTCATAAAGTACATGAATATATTCCTGTATCAAGAAAAATTGCGATTATCACAGATACAGGTGTGCCTGAAAAATGGGTCAACATCGTAAAAGAACAGTGTCCTGATTCTTTTATATGCACTATTTTGCAAGGTGAACCATCCAAATGTTTTGATCAATATAAAAATCTTTTAGAAGAAATGATTTCACACAACATGTCTAGAAAAGATGCCATTATTGCACTAGGCGGTGGTGTTGTCGGAGATCTTGCAGGTTTTGTCGCCGCTAGCTATATGCGAGGCATTGATTTCTACAACATCCCAACAACTGTATTAAGTCAGGTTGATTCAAGTGTAGGCGGAAAAGTAGCTATTGATATGGGTTCCTACAAAAACATTGTAGGGGCATTTTGGCAACCTAAAACCGTTATTATCGATCCAAACGTATTATCTACACTTTCTCTTCGTCAACAACACAATGGATTATGTGAAGCTTTAAAAATGGGACTCATTTTAGATGATCATTTAGTCTCTCTATTTGAACAAGAAACAATAGATATCGATGCGATTATTACGCGTTCCATTGAATTAAAGCGAGATGTAGTTCAACAAGACGAAAGAGAAAGTAATCTTAGAAAAATTTTAAACTTTGGACACACCATTGGACACGCCATTGAATCTGCATATGGATTAAATACATATCTTCATGGAGAATGTGTGGCGATGGGTATGTTATTTTTTATTGAAGATAAAACATTAAAACAACGCGTATTAAACATATATAAAAAGCTAGATTTACCTCAAGTACCAAACTATGATACTTCCACATTATTAGAATATGTAACACATGATAAGAAAAGCAGTCATAATACAGTATCTACCGTTTTAGTTAAACAATCTGGTTCTTATATCATCAAAGAACTTTCTTTTAAAGAAATACAAGAAGTATTAGAAAGAGGACCTTATGAAAAATAATTTTGGTACAAATATATCTTGGACATTATTTGGTGAAAGCCATGGTCCTGCCATTGGTATTACGTTAGATGGTCTTCCTGCAGGCTTTAAGGTGGATATGGAACAAATTAAATCTGACATGGATAAGCGTAAGGCAACAGGTAAAATTTCAACACAAAGACACGAAGCGGATGAAGTGCATATTCTTTCTGGAATGTATAATGGCTATACAACAGGTACAGCTCTTACCATTCTAATTGAAAACCAAAACACAAAGTCAAAAGACTATTCTGCTTTTCATGGAAGATTGCGTCCTGGACATGCTGATTTTACTGCCTTTGAAAAATACAACGGATATCAAGACTATCGTGGTGGCGGACACTTTTCTGGAAGACTTACCGCATGCATTGTAGCTGCCGGAAGCATTTGCAGACAAATTCTGAAATCACAAGGCATTGTAATTGGATCACACATTGAAAGCTTATATACGCTATCAGATATTCCTTTTAGTCAAGACTCTCGTGTTTTAGAAAAACAAATTCAAGAAGTCAATGATAAAACCTTTGCGGTTATAGATGATCAAGTCAAAGACCAAATGATTCAAGAAATTGAAAAAGCAGCTGCTGAAGGTGATTCATTAGGTGGTATTTTAGAAACTGCCATTATAGGCCTTCCTGCAGGACTAGGAGAACCTTTCTTTGATTCAGTAGAAAGCATTTTATCGCACTTAATTTTCTCTGTACCAGCCGTCAAAGGCGTTTCCTTTGGCGAAGGATTTGGCTTTGCGAAACTTAAAGGTTCTCAAGCCAATGATGCCTTCCGTTTTACTAATAAAATTGAAACCAAGACAAATCACAATGCCGGAATCAATGGCGGCATCACAAATGGCATGCCAATTTTAATCCATACTTGTATTAAGCCAACACCATCGATTTTTAAAACACAAGAATCTGTGGATTATCTTTCAAAAGAAAACGTGGATCTTAAAATTCAAGGAAGACACGACCCATGCATCTTGCACCGAGCAAGAATTGTTGTGGATAGTGTAGTTGCGTTTGGTTTATTAGATTTATATATGTCTAGGCTTGCCATTAAGCCACTTCAGGGGGATTTTGAATGAAAATAAAAGTAACACCAAGTAAAGTACATGGAAATGTAAAAATACCCGCATCCAAATCTATGGCGCATAGAGCATTGATTTGCGCCTCATTAAGTGATGGTACAAGTCTTGTTTCTAATGTCACAAACTCAAAGGATATTGAAGCAACCGTTGGCTGCATGAAAGCTTTGGGTGCTATAATTAAACAAATCGATGAAACTACATATGAAGTAACAGGTACTAATCTTTTTAAACAAGAAGGAAATATTACGTGTAATGCGAATGAATCTGGTTCTACTTTACGCTTCTTGATTCCACTTGCTGCATGTACAAATGCCAAAGTTAAATTTTTAGGTCAAGGAAGATTGCTTCAAAGACCTATGGATGTATATGCGAATGAATTTAAAGAACAAAACATTGAATTTAATCAATCCGATAAAGAAATCATTGTGAGTGGAAATCTACAAGCAAAAGACTATGTTGTACAAGGAGATATTTCAAGTCAGTTTATTACAGGCTTCATGTTTGTCCTTCCATTATTAGATCAAGATAGTACACTAACAATTACTGAGCCTTATGAATCAAAGAGCTATGTAAATCTTACGATTCAAATGTTAGCGAAATTTGGCATTGAAATTTTGGAAACAAGTTCAAATTCATATTTAATAAAAGGAAACCAACACTATAAAGCACAAGACGTTTCTGTAGAAGGAGACTTTTCTCAGTTAGCCTTTTTTGCGGTATTAGGCACTTTAAACAATACTCTTTCATGCTCCAACATGGACATGTCAAGTAAACAAGGAGATAAAGCCATTTTAGATTGTATTCCTAGTTTTACAAGTGACAAGGATACGATCACATTCACAAAAAAACAACCTGCACCACAAACTATCGACTTATCTAATTGTCCAGATTTAGGGCCAATCTTATGTGTCTTGGCCAGCTTCACAAATGGCGAAACCAATATTGTGAATGCAGCTCGTTTACGCATGAAAGAAAGTGATCGTATTCTAGCTATGGAAACAGAATTAAAAAAATGGGGTGTAGATATTACTTCTACATTTGATTCCATTCAAATTCATGGTAAAGAACACTATAAATCAAATAGTACAGTAGAAATCTTTGGACATAATGATCACCGTATTGTTATGGCAATGACGGTATTTGGATTATGTGCAGGTTCCGAATGTATTATTGATGATGCTCAAGCCATCACAAAGAGTTACCCTACTTTCTTTGAAGACATTCAAAACTTAGGTGGAAAGGTTGAGATTCTATGACAAATATTGCGATTATAGGACTTGGATTAATGGGAGCGAGTTTTGCGAAGAAACTAACACGCTTAAACTACAATGTTTATGGTATTGATGTTTCTAAACAAACGATTGATAAAGCCAAAGAATTAAAAATCATCATAGATGGTAGCACAAATCCTTTAGATGTCATTTCAAAGTGTGATACATTTATCTTCTGTTTATATCCAACTAAAATTCTTCCTTGGATTGAAGTCTATCAGAATGATATTCCTAAAAATTCATTATTAATGGATATTAGTGGTGTAAAGACAAATATTGTCAAACCCATTCAAGATGTATTACGAGAAGATCTTGAATTATTAAGCATTCACCCCATGTGTGGTAGAGAATCTCGTGGTATTGAATTTAGTGATGAAACGATTTTTAAAGGTTCAAACTTTATTCTTGTTCCTACTCAAAAGAATAAAAATGAAACAGTTGAAGCTGTAAAAGAATTAGCTAATAAGATGGAATTTGGTAGAATCTGTACTCTATCCATTGAAGAGCATGATAAAATGATTGGCTTTTTATCTCAATTAACCCATGTCATTGCGGTATCTTTAATGAATACACATGATAATGCACATCTTGTAGAATATACGGGAGATAGCTTTCGGGATTTAACGCGTATTGCGAAAATCAATGAAGATTTATGGACGGAACTCTTCATTATGAATAAAAATATTTTATTAGATGAAATCAACCAGTTTATCGATTCGATCTCTCACTTTAGAGATTCTTTAGAACAAGAAGATACACAAGAAATGAAACGTCTATTCATTCAATCCACAAAGCGTAGAGATAAATTTAATAAAACCGATGCGAAGAAGAGATAATACTCTTCTTTTTTTACATTTTTTTTGGCATAATAAAAAGTGGAGGTTTTACAAATGAAAACGAATACATTAAAAAGCTTTTTAACTATCACACTTGCCATGTTTATCATCAGTGTCGCCATATATTTCTTCTTAATTCCTAGTGAAGTTATCACTGGAAGTGTTACTGGTTTAGCTATGGTTTTAGCTAAAATCACAAGCCTATCTATTTCTACACTTACCTTTGTGCTCAACGCCTTATTGTTGATTCTAGGTATCGTCCTAATTGGTAAAGAGTTTGGGGCAAAAACGATTTATGCCTCTTTATTATTACCTTTATTTCTAGCCGTATTTGAAAGAATCTATCCAAACAATATTTCTTTAACACAAAATGCTGTTTTTGACATGGCTACATATATATTGATTTTAGCTTTTGGACAAACCATACTATTTCGTGTAAACGCATCGAGTGGTGGAACAGATATTATTGCGAAAATCGTCAATAAATATACACATATGGATTTAGGCAAAGCTTGTACATTAGTAGGTCTACTCATTTGTACAACAAGTCTAATTGTATATGATATTGGTGCTTTAGTGGTTGGTGCTTTGGCAACCCTAGCCAATGGTCAGGCTGTAGATTATTTTATTGATGGTTTTAATAAGAAAAAGAAGATTTGTATCTTATCCAAAGAATATGAAGTGATTCAAGATTATATTATGAACACATTAAAGCGTGGCGTTACTTTATATTCGGCAAAAGGTGGTTATGATAAGACAGAGCATACAGAGCTTGTCACAATCATGGCTACAAATGAATATAAAAAATTACTATATTATCTTCAAGAAAGTAATATTGAAGCTTTTGTAACAGTATCAACAGTTAATGAAGTCATCGGTACTTGGAATAATAAGAAAAATCACATTTAAAAGGACTCAGTCTCATAGTTTAATTGCATTTTCGATAATCCTTTTTGTATTTGAAATGGATTGTGATATTTTGTTTTTAATATACAAGAAAAGACTGTAGCGAATCACATATCGCTACAGTTTTCTTTATTTATATTGAACTTTTATTAAAGGTTTGTCTAATTGATTGCCTTTTTCCAATTTAGAAATACGCTCATTATTAACAACTACCATCATCGTAATCGTATTATACCCTTTTTCTTCAATCATTTCTTTATCGAAACATATAATAGGCTGACCTTTATTTACTCTATCATTTATATTCACTTTCTTAACGAATCCTTCGCCTTTTAATTCGACTGTATCCAATCCAACATGAATCAATATTTCAATACCATCATCTGATTGAATCCCAATCGCATGAAGGCTATCTTGTATCATAACAACTTGACCATCAATAGGTGAAATAATTTCTCCATCACTCGGGTTGATTGCGATTCCATCACCTAGTAATTTGTCTGCAAAAACTGAATCAGGAACATTTTCAATAGGCACAATATCTCCTTGCGCGCATGTAAAGATTTCTAATTCATTAACTTTCTTTCTAAAAAACATTATTGACTCACTTTCTCTACATATTCTTCAAAATCACTTTTTATAACTGTTACCTGTGGACCATAAATGATTTGAATTCCTTTACCCTTTTTAATTAATCCTTTTGATCCTGATTCTTTTAACAATTCTTCATTCACTAAATTTTCATCTACAACAGTTAAGCGAAGTCGAGTTGCACAAGCATCAATATCCACTAAATTATCAACTCCACCTACACCTTCTAGAATTAATTCTGATTTCGTGTTATTTTTATTTTTCAAATCCTCTTTAGTATACAGCTTAATATTTGTTGAATTTTCTTCGCGTCCTGGTGTCATAATATTAAATTTCTTAATCAAGAATGAGAAGATTAAATAGTATCCTATCGCGTAGATTACAAATAAAACTAACATCATTGGCCAATTTGTCTTTGTTGGTCCTTGAAGCAATCCATAGAGTGTAAAGTCAATCAAACCACATGAGAAAGTTGTTCCAATACAAATATTCAATAGATGACATAACAAGAATGATAAACCTGCTAAACCGCAGTGTAAAACAAATAGTCCTGGAGCAATAAATAAGAATGTAAATTCAATAGGTTCAGTAATACCTGTTAAGAATGAAGTTAAACCTGCTGAAAACAATAAACCGGCTACGACTTTCTTATTTTCAGGTCTAGCACATTTATACATAGCATATGCCGCTGCAGGTAATCCTGCCATCATAAATGAATATTTACCACTCATAAAACGACATGCATCTACGCTAAAGCGTACCGTATTTGGTGATGCCAATTCTGCAAAGAAGATATTTTGTGCACCTGCAACTACAACTCCATCAATAGTTGCCGTTCCACCAAGTGCTGTCTGCCAAAATGGGATGTAGAATACATGATGAAGACCAAATGGAATCAATGCACGTTCAAGGAATCCAAAAATAAATGTTCCTGCATATCCAGAAGCTGTTACTAGATTACCTAATGTGAAGATTCCACTTTGTACAAATGGCCATACAAAGAAACAAAGAATTCCTACGAAAATATACACGATAGTACTGATAATTGGTACGAATCGAACTCCTGAAAAGAATGATAATGCCATAGGCAATTCTTGTTTGTAGAACTTATTGTGTAATGCTGCAACTCCTAATCCTACAATAATTCCTCCAAATACACCCATTTCTAAAGATGTAATTCCTAGTACACTAGATAATTGTCCTTGCAAAACAAAATCTGCCTGACTTCCATCTGGAAGAATATAACCAGAAATCTTTAGCATCGCATTAATAGATGTGTGCATTACAATAAACGCAATTCCAGATGATAAAACTGCAACGGCCTTTTCTTTTCTTGCCATACCTAGTGCAACTGCTAATGCGAAAATCAAAGGTAAATTTCCGAAGATTGCTGTACCTACCTGAGACATAATCGTTAACAAACCATTTAATACAGTTCCTGATCCTAATAATCCTGTTAAATGATATGTCTCAATCGTTGTTTGATTTGTAAACGAAGAACCTAATCCCAACAAAAGTCCTGCGATTGGTAAAACAGATACTGGTAAAAAGAAAGACTTTCCTACCTGCTGGATCGTAGCAAAAAACTTTCCAGACTCTTTAGACTTATTCATATTTCATTTTCCTCCTAATAAAATTGATACATTGTCGTTGAAATAAAATTTTTATTTGAATCAAAAATTGGTTTTTCAAAACCCTTTGTGTTAATAGCATTTGGAAAATAATCCGGTTCCATACAAAATGCATCATACTTTTTATAAACAACCCCATTTTTACCTATTGTATTTTTTAATGAATTTGATGTATAAAACTGCATTCCTGGCATATCCGAGTACACATCCATATGTATTCCACTTTTCATACTTCTAGTTTGAGCAATTAATCGAAATCCCGTATGAGGATGATCGAGTACATAGTTATGGTCATATCCTTTTTCAATTTGTAACTGGTGATAATTTGCGTTCAATCTATCTTTAATAAATGAATACTTTGTTAAATCCATTGGTGTATTTTTTACTTCTCTAATTTCACCAGTTGGAATTATATCTTCATCAACAGGCGTAAATGATTTCGCATGAATACAGAACTCTGTAGAAAATATATTTTCTCCCAAATTAAAATATGTATGATTCGTAACGTTTAAAATCGTTCTTTTATTTGGTGTCGCAAAGTATGACAATATCAATCCATTTGTCTCTGTCAATGTATATGTCATCTTTATATAGACTTCGCCTGGAAAACCTTGCTCCATATCACAACTTAAATAAGATAAACATACAGAATTTTCACCAGTGATTTCAAAATCCCAAATCACTTTATGAAATCCATGCTCTTTGTCACTATGAATATTATGGTTTCCTCTATTCTTATCTAATAAATATGTTTTGCCATCCAATTCAAATTTTGCATTCGATATACGATTTACATTGCGACCTACCGTTGCCCCAAACATTGGATGATTATCAAGATATTCTTCTAATGAGTCATATCCCAATACTACATCCTGAAAATTACCCTTTTTATCTTTAACAAACAAGGATATTAGAATAGCACCAAAATTAGTGATTACTGCTTTCATTCCTTGTTTATTTACGATTTCAAACTTGTAAACTTCTTTGCCCGATGGATGTATTCCAAATATTTCTTTTTTAACGCTCATGAGCAATAATCTCGTTTACTACTGAATCTTTGATTGTTACATTTTCTTTTTCTAATTTTTCAATTGTAGACTTAAATTGTGGTAAATAATTCTTATGTGCAATCAACAATTCATCCAAAACACGTTTTGCATTTTCTCCCGATGGAATCAATTCATTTAATGTAAATGCTTCAAGTGCAATTCCATAATTACCTGTAACTGCAGCTTCAATTGTACATTCTTCCATTGCCTTCATACATTGAAGCCATCCTCTTTGTGCACTTGGTAATTTTCCCCAAGCAACAGGCATTGCTCCTTTTGCTCCAATATAGCAACTTACTTCAACAATTGAATCTTCTGGCAATTCTGGAATTGCTCCTCTATTTTTTGTGCTGACAACCATATGAGTCTGCTTATTGTTATAAATCGCATTGATACATTCACACGCTGCATCGCTGTAATAAGCTCCACCACGTTTTGATAACTCTTCCGGTTTATGATCTAAATTCGGATTTTTATATAATTCAAACAATTTATTTTCTGTTTCTTTTACTTGTTGACCACGAGTACCAATTGTTTCATATTCCATCAAACTATGCTCTAACATTTCTTGTTGACGATAATAATATCTATGGTATCCACAAGGAATCATATTCATTTCTCTGATTTGTTCTCCAAAGAAAGGAACGTTATTGATGTTTGCTGGAAGACCAACATCTTTTCCATCCAACATAGCATCAATCACTTTACTTGTTAATTCATTTCCATCTTTATCATATACTTTGTGCCAATGAAAGTGATTTAACCCTACGAATTGATAAATCAACTCATTTGGATCTACATTTAATGCAATAGGCTCTTTCATCATAGCAATCGTTGGAACATTACATAAACCGATACAACGATCCCACTTTCCGTATTTAATAACTGCTTCAGTTACCATTCCACTTGGATTTGTAAAATTAATTAACCATGCATTTGGACATAATTCTTTCATATCCTCTACAATATCAAGAATTACAGGAATTGTTCTAAACGCTTTAAAAATTCCTCCTGCTCCATTTGTTTCTTGTCCTAACATTCCATAAGACAAAGGAATTCTCTCGTCTTTAATTCTAGCTTCCAATAAGCCCACTCTAAATTGTGTTGTAACAAAATCCGCATTTTTTAATGCCTCTCTACGATCAAAGGTTACATGCACTTTTACATCATAGCCTGCTGCATCCCACATACGTTGTGACATTTTAGCATCAATATTTACTTTTTCTTTTCCTTGTTCAATATCGACAAGCCAGATTTCCTTAATAGGAAGTTCATTGTAACGTTTAATAAAACCTTCCATCAATTCAGGTGTATAACTGCTTCCGCCACCAATCGTAACAATTTTCAATCCTTTTTCCATAATGTTTTCTCCTTTTCTATTGATAGCTTTAATTTACATTTCACCCAATTGTTATTCAATATGCCCAAGAATCGTAGATAGTTTTTTCTACACAAAATAAAAAAGATTCAAAAAAATCTGAAACTTTTTGAATCTTTTTAATCCTCTGGTCGATCATCCATATAATCAATTGAATCATAAATATATTTTGTATTCTTTTTTCTTTTCTCATTATAAATACAACTATACAAAACATCCATAATATATTGCATAGCTATATGACTTGAAAACTGAGACATTCTATCTCGATTATTTTCAGAATCACTAATCGATAAATGATATGTCACATATTGAGAATAATAATTACTTCCTGCTTTTCCAATTTGTATAACTTTCACACCTTTTTCATATAATTTTTTTACAATTGGCAATATAAATGTAGCCTTTCCCGAATAAGATAGAATAATCGCTACGTGTTTTTGGTCCGAAGCCAATACAGTTAATCTTTGATTATAAAAGCTGCTTGGACAGTTTACACTTCTTCCAATAGTCAACATTTTATCTTGAAAATTTTCTGCTATATTTGAATTATGGGCATGAGTATAAACATCAATTACATCTGCCGAATCTATTAATTGTGAAACTGCTTTGATTTGGTCTAAATCAACATATTCAAATGTATCTTTAATAGCCTTCTCATAAAGTTCTAAAAGCTTAAAAGCTATCTGTCTAGGATTATCCTTTGCCTGAAATGGATAATTCACATTGATATAGGAATTATTTTCTAATAAATCAGCATTTTCTTTTGCGATACTCACTTTTAAATCATTGAATCCATTAAACCCAATCTTTTTCACAAAACGATGAATCGCAGATTTTGATATAAATAGTATATCAGCCAATTCTTGAATCTTTAGTTTCGTAACCGCATCTTTATTATTTAAAATATAAGATGCAATTTCTGACTCTAGCGGTGTCATAGAATCACATAGTTCTATCCTTTTTTCCAATTTCATGTTATACACCTCCAACTATTCCAATAATATCTAAGAATTCTTAAAATATAAAGAGAAAAATTAATAAAAGCATACTATTCACTTTCAAAAGTTTAAAAAATTTCATTTTTTGAAAGTGAGGCAATACTATGAAAACCATTTGATAGTGGTAATTTAAAGATAACCAATTTGGATCGCATTATTTAGTTTTCAAATGAATCCATTACGTCTTTTATTCTATATGATGGACCTACTATACTGACTATATGTGAATGATGCAGTAGTCGATCAAGTATCGCATTTGCTATTACAGGATCTCCGAATATAGTTGACCATTTAGACAGATTCTTATTTGTTGTAATTATAGTTGATCGTTGTTCATATCGCCTTGATATTAACTGGAAAAACAGATTCGCATCTTCTTTGTCTAAATTGATATATCCAATCTCATCTATTATCAGCAGTTTCTGGCGTGTAAAAAACTTAAGTCTTTGATCCAGTCTGTTCTCAGATTCAGCACGTTTCAATTGAAGCATCAATTCACATGATTACAAGCAATGGTGTTAAGTTAAAAATCAAGAATCAGTTAATGTTTTTAAAAAAGAGAGTTTATCGAGATTACAATTATAACTTTAATCAAAAACTTAAATCTACATTTGACTATCTACTTGATGTGATTTACATCTATTATTAATTTGTGTTAAACTACGATTGCAAGGAAAAACATTAGTTTTGAGGAGGCAGTCTTGGAAACGACACTGCTTCCTTTTTTATTTATTTAGCACAACTAAATAAACGACAAATAAAAAAGCCCATCAAATCATATAAAATGTAAACTGGTTCAAAAGTCAAGGACAAATATCTGACAGTTCTTGTTAAATGAGCGTCGCAAATTGTGATGCTCATTTTTATGCTTATAATTTATATGTTGTTTGCACGACAAAAGGAAGTACTGATTTTTGGAACAGTTTACATATTCTTCGAGGTTTTTCTGTTTAAAAGTCTGTGTCCTGTATGTGTCCTACTTGTGGCCTACGAATACAATTTTATCTCAATTAGGCAAAAGAAAAAAGCCTTTATATAAAGACTTTTGCTTTCTTTTAGTAAGTAAAATACTAACGTTTAGAGAACTGAATGTTTCTTTATTTAAAGCATATTCAGTTATTTTTGCGTCTTATACGCGTGCTTAAAGTGCATTTTAGATATTTATTATACGATCTGCTCTTTCTACAAGCTCTTCATCATGACTGACTATCACAATTGTTTTTCCCTGTGACTGCATTTTCTTTAGGATTTTAAACACAACTTCTTTGTTTACTGAATCCAAACTTCCTGTTGGTTCATCTGCCAAAATCAATTGACATGGTTTGATTAAAAGACGAGCTAAGGCAACTCTTTGTTGCTCTCCACCAGAGCATTCACATATCTTTTTATTTTCGAAACCTTTTAAACCCACATCTTCAAGTGCTTTTAATATTCTTTCCTTCTTATCTGGAAATGAAAAGTGATCAATAGACAAATACAAGTTGTAATACACGCTCTTATTATCAATCAACGCAAAATTCTGGAATAAATATCCTATTTTTGCCTTTAACAATTTATTGGCTTGTATAGAAAATGGTTTTACATTTTTCTTATCAAAAATCACAATGTTTCCTTTATCTGGGGAATCCAAAAGACCAATCATATTTAACAATGTAGATTTTCCTGATCCTGAAGCACCTTGTATTGCGACAAAACTTCCTTGTTCTATTTCCATTGAGAAATCATCAAAAATCACATGATCATGATATTGTTTATGAATCTTATCAACAACTACTACCTTCATTCCAAATCTCCTTTCAAGGATAACAACACTTTCTTTCTTTCAAAATACGTTCTAAAAATTAGAGCTATTATAAAATCGATTAGAATTGTGAATATCCACAAATACAAGCCTATTGTCGAAATATTTTTTACAATTAGAACCATCCACAACAGCAAGACAAGATAAACAAACAGATTCACAATAATAAAATCACGATATTTTTGCCAGATGTTTTTTCCCAACAAACAATTTAAAGAAATCATCTTTCGATTTTCTAAAAAATATAAGTATATAGATTGATACTGGAACAAGAATAAGACAATCACATATACAAAAAGTAATATAGATGAATCTATAATCAATTTATTGATTACCATGGTCTTTTTTCCATAATCATAATTTTCATATGCATAATTCATATTTTGATACAATCCCTTAGATTTCAAGAAATCATTAATGGACCTCTTTACGGTTTTATCTTTATCCTTAATAAAAATACCAAATTGACTCATATCATAGTTTTCATCCACAACATAAATAATTGGATTTTTTACATGCCAATTATCCTCTCTTAAACTATGCGAAAGCATGACATAACCATCATCAAGTTGATCATACTCACACTCCGTAGCCAAACAATAACTTTCATCTACATTCACTGATTTTGGAGCATAAAGAGTACCCGGTTTAAATGTTTTAACTGGCTTACCATCCTTATATAAATCATATTCCTTTAAATACTCCTCATTTACAATGATATAAGGATATGTTATTTCATCCTCATCACGATTTATTTTGGTTGAGAAATCTTCATATATATATGGATATTCTCGAATCTTTTCATTCAACTGGCTCATCGCGTCTTGGTATCCCAAAGAAAACATATTTATATTAACACCCTCTAAACGAAGATAATTATTATAGGTTTCTTTGTATTTATTTAAGTAATACCCATCCTGAACCACTTGAGATGTATACTTGAAAGAAGTCAATAATGGTATAAATATTGAAATCAAAAAGACACATTTCAATATAAACAGAGTCATTGAAATCCATCTAAACTGAGATTTTTTCAATATAACAACCGATTGAATTTGACTTAATAAGACATATATTATAAATCCAACTACAATCAGACAAAGCACAAAAAGAAGGACTGACTGCAGTAAATATTGAATGAGTTCATGAGTAACAGGTCTAAAATTTTGAACTACAAGAAGATATAATAAAGCTTGTGTTAATACAAACATCAATACGCTTAACAAATAAAATTTTCCATATAGCCTCTTATATATAAACCATGAAGATGCACCTTGCATCTTCCGAATAAAAACTTCTTTTCTAGATGTCAATGCATCAGATAAAAGACATAATAAAACCGCAATTGCTAAATACATCAAAATTCTCTTTAGAAACGAATAGTCAATCACGCCTGTAGAAAAATCAGATGTTGTGATATCACCATCCACTTTCAATTCAGATAATATTTTCGTATCCTCTAAATCCTTCAACAAATCCTGTTTGGAATTTGTGACAAAGTACAAAGGAAACAATGTATTGCCATTCCAATCTTCTATATAATTCGCAAAAGTCTTTATTCTATACACCTCATTGTATTCTCTATGATAATCTTGATCAATAAAATCAATCGTTGCATACCTATTTTTATCCTTATATGAAGAAGACAAATAATAATTGCTATTTTTAGTAAAATCAATCGTTTTATTTTCTTCTGTATAAATCGGTAGTTTATTTTGTTTTGGAAGATATACATATTTCGTTTTTATATTTTTAGAAACTATGCCAACAAAACAAGGATACGAATGTTCTTGCAAAAAAGAATACACCTGATTAAATTGTTTTGTTCTTTCTTGCTTATCTTCACTCAATTTTAAATCAATTGGAATAACTTCCATATCGTTTTCTTGAGCAAACTTGTAACTCAGATTTATCACATCATTATATTGTTTCTGTGACAAGTTAACATAACTATCATAGAAAATAATACTTGATATAAAGATAACCAAAACCATTATTATTTTCTTCATAACCTGCTCCCTACTTTTTCAATTGTAGTTAATCAATATCTCTTGTTCGAACATAATACAAAGATAGTAGTACCACTTCTACAATTCCATATGGAAACAACCATAAATATGCAAATTCTGGATGTAATTCATCAATAGGTGTTTCTGAATTTTGGATTACAATTGCACCAGACTTTATATCTTCTACTTTTTTCTTATCATGATAGATATGCAAAGGACAAATAATAGCAAGTACAATTATGCATATCAATAATACTCTTCCTGGCTTTTTATTCATAATAATTTTCATTAAACACCTTTCTATTTAATACAAAAAGCAAAACATTGTATATTAGCAATACTATCATTCCAATTGAATATGGAAAACTACTTGTTCCAGTAATTATCATTGTTGGATCTCTATAAGTAAGTGGATTAATTATATTTATCATATTTAAAGAACCTAGCGGCGATAAAAAGTATAGTCCTACTATAACAAATAAACTAATAAATAATCCTATATACGCATTTTTAATAAGATAAGAAACCATAAAAGTAAACTGATAATAAACACCAATCAACAATATAAGCATTACTACTGTCAAAATAATGACAATTCCTAATGTCGTATAATCCAAATAAGGATTTCGTGCCATTTCTGTACTGTAATATGTTAAACCTACATTATACATAGCATTTTTCGAAATACAGCGTTGTGTTCCATTTACAAAATCTTTAATTCTTGAAAAACTAAAACCTGTAATTCCATCCATATTAGCTAAAATTGGATATTTAAAATTTTGAAATCCTGACTTTATGCCTAGAATGATTGAAAATATTAATATAGGAACGAATACAACACCAAGAACCAAAATGAGATCTGAAGTAAATTTGTATATATAAAATTTATTTTTCAATCCAGGTATAACCATTAAAGATTTATCCAAACCATCGTCATGATAATTTTTTCGTACATTAAAAAATAACAATACAATTAGAATGGGAATGCCCAAAAACAATACATTTCGACTTAGTTGTATTAAAATTGTAGCACTGTCTACGCTTGAATAGCAAAGAGGGCTTAACTCATTTCGGTATAATCTCTCAAAATAACGTGCTCCCTGCTGATATGCTGGAATCATTTCATAGCCAGCCGTTCCTACAGGTTGAAACCATGTGCACTCTTTGGGATTTAGTGGTACTCGTGTTAATTTATATTTTTTTTGAATTTGTTTTAACTCTTTCTCATGATTTGTATAATCAAAAGTAGAATGTGATTTTATCGGTACGCTCGTACGCATATCCACATTGTAACAATAGACTTCCATACCCGTTATATACATTTTCTTCCACTGTTTATTCTCTTTGTAGTATTCAAAAAACTTCCCTTTATTATTTACAGATTCAATCTGTTTTTCGATATATTTTCTTTTCGAATCAGGTAAATTAAAACCAGTTAAAGCACTAACTTCCATTGATCCTTGAGATAATGAAAATACGTCTTCTATCTGTGCCTTATTGTTTAATACAACCAACATAACAAGTTCGCATATAAGCAAAAGCCCAATTAATATTTTAACTTGTGATTTTTTTAATGAATATAACGGATGGGCAAGCCCATCCAATACGGTAAAATAAGTCCAGTTGATA